>NZ_FOMM01000004.1:0-270244 GCF_900112625.1 Methylobacterium sp. 13MFTsu3.1M2 | reverse complement strand
CTCGACGACGTCGAGCTCGGTCTCGGCCGTCTTGGCCTCCTCGACCGTGATCACGCCCTCGTTGCCCACCTTCTGCATGGCGTGGGCGATCATCTCGCCGATCTCCTTGTCGCCGTTGGCGGAGATCGTGCCGACCTGGGCGACCTCGTCGGAGGTCGAGACCTTCTTGGCGCGCGCGATGATGTCCTTGACGGCCGCCTGGGTGGCGAGGTCGATGCCGCGCTTCAGGTCCATCGGGTTGATGCCGGCGGCGACGTACTTGGCGCCCTCGCGGACGATGGCCTGGGCCAGCACGGTCGCGGTGGTGGTGCCGTCACCGGCGATGTCGTTGGTCTTCGAGGCCACTTCGCGCACCATCTGGGCGCCCATGTTCTCGAACTTGTCGGCGAGCTCGATCTCCTTTGCGACCGTCACACCGTCCTTGGTGATGCGCGGGGCGCCGAAGCTCTTCTCGATCACGACGTTGCGGCCCTTCGGGCCGAGCGTCACCTTCACCGCGTCGGCGAGGATGTCGACGCCGCGCAGCATCTTATCGCGGGCGTCGGCGGAGAAACGAACGTCTTTCGCTGCCATTGTGTGCCTCTTCGCTGGTTGTTGAACCCCAAGGCCGGGACGGCCTCAAAGGGCGATGGTGGGTGACCCGATCAGGCGGCGACGACGCCCATGATGTCGGATTCCTTCATGATCAGGAGGTCCTGACCGTCGATCTTGACCTCGGTGCCGGACCACTTGCCGAACAGGACGCGGTCGCCAGCCTTCACGTCGAGCGCGTTGACGCGGCCGGCCTCGTCGCGGGCGCCGGGACCGACGGCGACGACCTCGCCCTCCTGCGGCTTCTCCTTGGCGGTGTCCGGGATGATGATGCCGCCCTTGGTCTTCTCTTCGCCTTCGATGCGACGGACGACCACGCGGTCGTGCAGCGGACGGAACTTCATGAGCTGCCCTCTTGCTTCAGGTCTTGAGTTGGCGTTGATGCGGCCGGCGGGACCGCTCGCAAACTCGACTGTTAGCACTCTGTCTCGGCGAGTGCCAAAGACGGCCGCGAGATAGGCGCGGGCGGGTTCCGAGTCAAGGCTGTCGCACCCCCGCGCGACGGTGCGATGACGCGCCGGCGGCCCCGTTCCCCCTCATGGATAACGCGCTCTCATGCTGAGCCTGCACGGACCCGAAGGCCCGGTGGCGCTGCGACCCAGCGGCCCGATCGCGCGCGACACCGTGTGGCTCGACCTGAACGACCCCACGCCGGAAGAGGCTGCGGCGGTCGAGGCCGCGACCGGCCTGCGGGTGCCGTCGCGGGCGGCGCTCTCGGAGGTCGAGACGTCGAGCCGCCTGCGCCGGGTGAAGGGCGGCCTCTCGCTCTCGACCCCGATGATCACGTTCGAGCAGAGCGCGTCACAGCTGAAGCCGCTGGGCTTCCTGCTGACCAAGGATCACCTCGTCACGATCCGCTTCCACGACCTGCGCGCCTTCGAGGCGTCCGCGAAGCGTATCGCCGACGGCGACGGCAGCACGACGCCGAGCGAGATCTTCCTCGTCGTGCTGGAGGAACTGGTCGACAGCCTCGCCGACGCCCTCGAGGACATGGGCTCCGAGCTCGACACGCTCTCGACCCGCATCTTCGACTTCGACGTCCGCGGTGCCGAGCGGCGGCGCCTGGAGAGCCCGCCGCCCCGGCGCCGCGACCTCGCCCTGCGCCGGATCCTGCGCGGCATCAGCAACCGCGGGAAGGTTCTGGGCAAGATCCGGTCGAGCCTGCTCGGGCTCGAACGGATCATCCCGTTCGTCGCCGCGGCCTGCGACAGCCTCGGCCTGCCGGAGGATGCGCGCTTCGAGACGATCAAGCGGGACATCGAATCCCTCGACGAGTTCGAGACGCGGCTCGCCGAGAACGTGCAGTTCCTGCTCGACGCGGCCCTCGGCCTGATCACCATCGAGCAGAACAACGTCTTCCGCGTCCTCACCGTCGTCTCGGTGGTCGGCGTCCCACCGACGCTGATCGCGTCGATCTACGGCATGAATTTCAAGCACATGCCCGAGCTGGATTGGGCGCTCGGATATCCCTACGCGCTCGGCCTGATCCTCATCAGCGCGGTCGCGCCGATCGTATACTTTCGCATGCGCGGCTGGTTCTGATATTCTTAAGTATGCTTCGGCCCTGACTGAGTTTATATTTGAATGCAATCTCGACGATGGCGTCGGTCGGGTTACGGACGCACAGAGGGCGCGGCGCTCCAAGCATTCGATTTCCGTCAGGCAACTCTTAAACTGGACGAATGCCAGAATAAGGGATTCATTAACGCTGTGAAGCTACACCCCACGCCGGGGGAACGCGAGCCGTACCATGTTCAATCGCACTGTTTTCAATGAAGCCCAGGCCAAGATCGACGCGCTCGACCGCTCGCTGGCGATCATCGAGTTCTCGATGGACGGAACGGTCCTTCACGCGAACGAGAACTTCCTGCGATTGATGAAATACGGCCTCAGCGACGTCCGGAACCGCCATCACCGCATCTTCGTGGACAAGAGCTACGCCGAGTCCGCCGATTACGCGGCGTTCTGGAGCAAGCTGAAGGACGGCCAGTACGTCACGGGCGAGTTCCTGCGCCTCGACAAGGAGGGCGACTCGGTCTGGCTCGAGGCGACGTACAATCCTGTCCTCGACGCGCGCGGCAAGCCGATCAAGGTCGTCAAGTTCGCCGCGGACATCTCGGCGAAGAAGAAGGAGATCAACCGGCTCCTAACGATGATCGACAACGTTCCGGTGGCGGTCATGACGGCCGATCTGAAGGACAACTTCAAGATCGACTACATGAACGCCACGTCGCGCAAGACCCTCGGCACGATCGACCAGCACCTGCCGGTGAAGGTCGACGACATGCTCGGCCGCTCGTTCGACATCTTCCACAAGAACCCCAGCCACCAGCGCACGATGCTGGCCGACGCGAGCCGGCTGCCGCACAGCACCAAGATCAAGGTCGGGCCCGAGACCCTCAATCTGCGGGTCACGGCCGTGAACGACGAGAAGGGGCAGTACCTCGGCCCGATGCTGACCTGGGCGGTCGTCACCGCGCAGGTGAACATGGAGACCGACGTCAAGCGGGTCGTCGAGGCCGTCGGCTCCGCCATCCAGGAGATGCAGAGCTCGGCCGTGGGTCTGATGCAGTCGGCCGAATCCGCGCGCCACAAGGCGTCGTCGGTCGCGTCGAACTCCGAGCAGATGAACGGCGCGATCCAGGAGATCTCCGGCCAGGTCGGGCGGGTCTCGGAGCGCGCGCAGCAGATCGCCGCCCAGGCGGGGACCACCGACGCGACCATGCGCCAGCTCGCCGAGAACGCCCGCAAGGTCGACGCGGTGGTGGGCATGATCAAGTCGATCGCCGACCAGACCAACCTGCTCGCCCTGAACGCCACCATCGAGGCGGCCCGCGCGGGCGCCGCCGGGCGCGGCTTCGCCGTGGTGGCCTCCGAGGTGAAGGCGCTCGCCGAGCAGACCGCCAAGGCGACCGGCGAGATCACGCAGCAGGTCTCGGCGATCCAGAGCGCGACCGGCGACGCGGTCGGCGCCATCGAGATGATCACGGCCGCGGTGGACGAACTGTCCAAGCTCACCCTGGCGATGGCGAGCGCCGTCGAGGAGCAGGCGGTCTCGACCCACGAGATGGCGGGCAATATCGGCGGCGTCTCCGAGGCCGCCAACGCCACCGGTCAGCTCGCCCAGACGGTCCAGGGCATCGCCGAGAGCCTCGCCGGCCACTCGACGAGCCTGTCGGAGAGCGTGATCCGGTTCATGAAGACGGCCTGATCGGGCGACTCAGTCCCGGGCGAGCTGCGCCCGGCCGATGGCGAAGACCCGCCCGTCCCCGAGGAGATGGGCGGTGAAGCCGTCGGGGAACAGGCTCTCGATCGCCCGGTCGCGGACGTTCAGGCCGCCGGCGTAGGCGCCGAAGGCCGGCATGACGAGGCGGGTGCCGTCCGTGACGAAGCAGCGGCGGCGCACCGCCCGCCCGCGCATCGCCACCTTCCCGCAGGGATGGAGATGGCCGGCGATCTCGCCGGGCACGGGCTCCGGGCTCGGCTCGTGGCGCAGGACGAGGCCGCCGAGCGTCAGCGCGTCCGCGTAGCGGCCGCCGACGCCCTCGTTCACGGCCGCGTCGTGGTTGCCGGCGATCCAGACCCAGTCCCGCCCCTCCTGCAGGGCCGCCACCAGGGCGCGGTCGCCCGGCTCCATGCGCTCGGGACCGCGGGCGTCGTGGAAGGAATCGCCCAGCGCCACCACCCGGGCCGGATCGTGCCGCACCACCGCCTCGTGCAGGCAGGCGAGCGTCTCCCGGGTGTCGTAGGGCGGCAGGAACTGGCCGGAGCGGGCCGCGTAGGACGAGCCCTTCTCCAAGTGGAGATCGGACACGATCAGCGTCCGGTGCTCCGGCAGCCAGAGGCCGCCGCAGAGGTCGAGCACCAGCGTCTCGCCCGCGAGCTGCAGGGTGGGGTGCTTGGGAGTCTTCTCGAGTCTCAGGCCGGCCGCCAAGATCGCATCCTCGGTGTCGTCGGGGGAGGGCGGATCGACGGTCAGGACAGAGCCTCTTGGAGAAGCTCCGCCTCGGCCTCGGCCAGGATCTCGTCGGCGCCCTCGCCGTAGACCCGCTCGCGCCCGATCTCGAGCATCACGGACACGGAGAGCGGCGAGACCCGGTCGAGAGACCTGTGGATGATTCGCCCCTGGATGCGCTCTAGCATCATGCCGAGGCGCCTCACGTCGAGGAGTCCGGTTGCCGCATCCTGCCGCGCGGCCCGCAGCAGCAGGTGGTCGGGCTGGTGCTTGCGCAGCACGTCGTAGATCAGGTCGGTCGAGATCGTGACCTGCCGGCCGGACTTCTTCTGTCCCGGGTGATGGCGCTCGATCAGGCCGGCGATCACCGCGCATTGCCGGAAGGTGCGCTTCATCATGGCCGATTCGTCGAGCCACGCCTCCAGATCGTCGCCCAGCATGTCGACGGCGAAGAGGTCGCCGATGAAGTCCGGATCGATCGCGGCGCGCTCCGAGACGTCGCGGGTCGACCAGATGGCGATGCCGTAATCGTTGGCCGCGAAGCCGAGCGGGCGCAGGCCGGAACGCTCCAGCCGCCGGGTCAGCAGCATGCCGAGGGTCTGGTGGGCGAGGCGGCCCTCGAACGGGAAGGCCGTCAGGTAGTAGCGCTTGCCCCGCGGGAAGGTCTCCACCAGCAGGTCGCGCTCGCCCGGCAGGACCGAGCGGCGGCGCTGCTGCAGCAGGTAGGCGCCGATCTGCTCGGGCAGGCGGTCCCACTCGAACGGGTCGGCGATCAGCGCCCGGACCCGGGCGGCCAGGAAGGTCGAGAGCGGGAACTTCGCGCCCGCGTAGGACGGGATCGCCGGGTCGGTGCCGGCCGGCGCGCGGGTGACGAGGCACTCGTCCTCGGCGAGCCCCTCGAAGCGCAGGGTCTCGCCCGCGAACAGGAAGGTGTCGCCCACCGTCAGCGTCTCGGCGAACTCGTCCTCGATCTCGCCGAGCACCCGCCCGGTCTTCGGCAGCACCGTGCCGGGCTTGCCGCGCAGGGTCCGGCCGAGGCGGACCTTCACCCGGGCCGCCTCCACGATGGTGCCGACATTCATCCGGTAGGCCTGGGCGGTGCGGGCGTCGCGCACGCGCCAGAGCCCGTCCGGCCCGCGCAGGATCTTGGCGAAGCGCTCGTAGGCGCGCAGCGCGTAGCCGCCGGTGGCGACGTAGTCGACGACCTGCTCGAACGATTCCCAGGTCAGCCCGGCGTAGGGCGCGGCCGAGACGATCTCGTCGTAGAGGTGGAGCGGATCGAAGGCGTCGGCGCAGGCCATGCCGAGGACGTGCTGGGCGAGGACGTCGAGGGCGCCCTGGCGGGCGTCCGGCGTGTCCTGGGCGGCCTCCTCCACGGCGTCGAGGGCCGCCTGGCACTCCAGCATCTCGAAGCGGTTGCCCGGGACGAGGTAGGCCTTCGAGGGCTCGTCCATCCGGTGGTTGGCCCGGCCGATCCGCTGCATGATCCGGCTCGCCCCCTTCGGCGCGCCGACATTGACCACGAGATCGACGTCGCCCCAGTCGATGCCGAGATCGAGGGTCGCGGTGCAGACGATCGCCCGGAGCTGGCCCGCCGCCATGGCGGCCTCGACCCGGCGGCGCTGCTGGGCATCGAGCGAGCCGTGGTGGATCGCGATCGGCAAGGCGTCGTCGTTGAGCCGCCACAGCTCCTGGAACGTGTACTCGGCCTGGAGGCGGGTGTTCACGAAGACCAGCGTGGTCCGGTGCTCGCGGATGAGGTCGTAGATCGCCGGCATCGAGTGCCACGCGGTGTGGCCGGAGATCGGCAGCGCCCGGCCGAGATCGAGCATGCGCAGGTCCGCCTTCGCGCCGCCGGCGACGGTGACGAGATCGGCCATGGGCGGCGCGACGCGCTCCCCGTCCCGTCCGGGAGAGGGTCGGGGTGGGGGAGGAGACGCGTCAGGACTGGACGCGCCGTCCCCGCGCGCGGCGGGAGGAGGGGGAAGCGGCCCCTGCGGCACCAGGTACTTCCGCAGCTCGTCCGGTTCCCGCACCGTGGCGGAGAGCCCGATCGCCGCGAGGCCGGGGCTCAGCCGGTGCAGCCGCGCCAGTGCCAGGGACAGCAGGTCGCCGCGCTTCGAGGTCACCAGCGCGTGCAGCTCGTCGAGCACCACGCAGCGCAATCCGGAGAAGAATTCCGCCGCCTCGCGATGGGCGATCAGCAGCGCCAGCTGCTCGGGCGTGGTCAGCAGGATGTCCGGCGGCCGGCTGATCTGGCGGGTGCGCTTGTGGGCCGGGGTGTCGCCGGTGCGGGTCTCGACGCGCATTGGCAGCGCCATCTCGGCGATCGGCGCGTCGAGGTTGCGGGCGATGTCGACCGCGAGCGCCTTCAGGGGCGAGACGTAGAGGGTGTGGAGGCCCGCCGCCTTCCGCTGGGGGCCACGCTCGGCGAGGGCCACGAGGCTCGGCAGGAAGCCGGCCAGCGTCTTGCCGGCCCCGGTCGGCGCCACCAGCAGCGCCGAGCGGCCGGCGCCGGCGATCCGCAGGAGATCGAGCTGGTGCGATCGGGGCGCCCAGCCGCGCCCGGCGAACCAGGCGCGGAACCGCTCCGGCAGGATCTCGGACGGGTCGCTCAGGCGAGCGCCATCAGGAAGCGGTCGATCAGCTCCAGCGCCCGCTCGCTCATCGGGCTCGGGTAGCGGGCGAAGACGTGGCAGCCGCCGGGATAGATCGCCGTGTGGCCGCCATTGCCCGCCGCCGCCCAGCGCGCCGACATGTACAGCGTGTCGTCGAGGAGTGGGTCGGCGGTGCCGATGGTGAACAGGGCCGGCGGCAGACCCTTCAGGTCGGCGTAGATCGGCGACACGTCCGGCCGGCGCCGGTCGATGCCCTCGCGGACGTAGCCGTCGGCGAACTTGGTCAGATCGCGGGTGTTCACGACCAGCCGCTCCTCGCCCCAGTTCCGCACCGACGGTGTGAGACCGAGATCGAAGAAGCCGGCGTTGAGGTTGGCGCCCCGGAAGGCCCGCGGCAGGTTGTGCTTGTCGCGCAGCCGCAGCAGCACCATCACGGCGAGGTGCGCCCCCACCGACTCGCCGCCGATGGTCAGCGCGTGGATGCCGAACTCGGTCTTGCCAGGACCGGCCAGCCACAGGGCCGCCGCTTCGCAGTCGAGCAGCGCCGCCGGATACGGGTGCTCGGGGGCGAGGCGGTACTCGACCGACAGGGCGACGAAGCCGCAGGTGTCGGCGATGCGCTCCAGCCAGGGATCCTGCTCATCGGCGGAGCCCCAGACCCAGCCGCCGCGGTGGATGTGCAGGTAGGCGCCGCGCAGCTTCGTGCCGGGCTTGGGCCGGACGACGCGGAGCTTGAGCGGGCCGCCGGGCCCGTCGATCGTCAGCCACTCCGCCCGGGCGCTGTGCGGCATGGCGGGCGCCGCCTTGGTGCCGAGACGGCGCCGCTCGCGCACCTCGGCGATCGGCAGCGACCAGGGATCGGGCAGCGCGGCGTGCGCCGCGACGATCTCGGCATTGAGCCGGAGCGTCTCGGGATCGATCGTCGCCGGGTCGAACAGGGCGTGGTCGATCATCGTGCGTATGGTCCCGTCGGCACTCAGAGCCTCTCACACCAATTCCCGATTCCCGGGAGTTCTCCCTTTGGCCGAGGCCGCGCCGCGAGAGTCCCGCGGCGTAGTCCACCCCGTCCGGCATCTTGGCGCGCGCGACGCCGCTTGCCATCTGCACGGCGCGCGAGAAACCCGCCAACGCCTGATCCGCGCTCGGGTTTCGACGCGGTGTGGTGTGCCGGCCACGGTTCCGCCCGCTTCGTCGCCGATCCGAGGGCCCTGAGGCTTCACGAGGACGCAATGCTCGTCGATCACGACCGGCGCCGGCAAGGCTATCAGCAGGGCGCCCCGCCGAACGCCCCCTACGGCGCGGACAGCTACCGGTCGCGCCCCTCGGCGCTGCGGCGGTTCCTCGGCGGCTCGCCGGCCGGCGTGTTCCTGCGGCTCCTGTTCCTGTCGGTGCTGGTCGGCGCCTTCATGTCGATGCTCGGCCTGACGCCGGGGCGGCTGTTCTGGCACGTCTACGATTCGGCGCGGGCGCTGGTGGAGGTCGGGCTGGCGTCGCTCCACGATTTCGGCGGCTGGATCGTCGCCGGGGCGATCGTGGTCGTGCCGCTCTGGCTGATCGCGCGCCTGTTCGCCGTCTCCCGCTGAGAGGGTTTGGGGCCGATCCGGTCCGGTCGCGCCCCGACGGCCCGGCGCGCCGGCGGTTCGGGCAGTTCGGCCGCCCGCCATCGCAACCCGCCGATGCGATCACCCCGCTTTGCGCGGACGGCGCGGCTTCTTAGCGTGCGGCATGATTCACACCGTCGCCAGCTCGGGCCGTCCGACGAACCGCCGCGTCCTGGCCCTGGCGCTGCCCATGACGATCGCCAACGTGACGACGCCGATGCTCGGCTTCGTCGGGGCAGCGGTGATCGGGCGGCTCGGCGACGCGGCGCTGCTCGGGGCCATCGCCCTCGGCGCGGTGATCTTCGACGCGATCTTCTGGTCGTTCGGGGCGCTCCGCATGGCGACCGCCGGCCTGACCGCGCAGGCGGTCGGAGGGCGCGACGACGCCGAGGTCGACCGCATCCTGGCGCGGGCGCTGGCAGCGGGCGCCCTGATCGGGCTCGTCCTGGTGGCCCTGCAGGGGCCCCTCGCGCAGCTCGCCTTCGCGATCAGCGGGGCGAGCGCGGCGGTGATCGCCGGTCTCGCGACCTACTTCCACATCCGCATCCTGTCCGCGCCCTTCGTGCTGGCGAGCTACGGCGTGCTCGGCTCGGTCCTGGGGCGCGGGCGCACCGATCTCGGCCTGCTGCTGCAGGTCGCCATCAACCTGACCAACGTCGCGCTGACGCTCATTCTGGTCCTGGGCTTCGGCCTGGGCCTCGCCGGCGCGGCGCTGGCGACCCTCGGCGCCGAGGCACTCGGGCTCGGCCTCGGGCTGATTCTCCTGGCGCGGCTCGGCTCCCGACCGTTCCGGGTGCCGCTGCGCGACCTCCGCGACGCCGCGGCGCTCCGCCGGACGCTCAGCGTCAACGGCGACGTCATCCTGCGGACGCTCGCGCTGATCACCGGCATCGTGCTGTTCTCGGCGCTCGGCGCCCGGCAGGGCGACGTGGTCCTGGCTGCGAACTCGGTCCTGTGGAATCTCTTCCTGATCGGCGGTTTCTTCCTCGACGGCTTCGCCACGGCGGCCGAGACCCTGTGCGGCCAGGCCGTCGGCGCCCGGGACCGGGAGGCGTTCGACGCGGCCGCCGCCCTGAGCCTGCGCTGGTGCCTCGGCTTCGGCCTCGCGGTCAGTCTTGTGTCGCTGGCGGGCGGCCCGGCCTTCATCGATGCCGTGACCACGAACGGGCCGGTGCGCGAGGCGGCCCGGTCCTACCTCGTCCTCGCCGCCCTGGCGCCGCTCGCCGCCGCGGCGCCCTTCGCGTATGACGGGATCTATATCGGCGCGACCTGGACGCGGGCGATGCGCAACCTGATGGTGTGCGCGCTCGCCGCCTACTGCGCGATCCTCGCGCTCGTCGAGAGCCTGGGCTTCGGCAATACCGGGCTGTGGCTGGCCTTCGTGAGCTTCCTGGGCGCCCGGGGCCTCGGACAGGCGATCGCGTTCCCGCGCCTCGCCCGGGACACGTTCCGGATGCCGGCCGCGGCCGCCCTCGGAACCGCGGCCTAGGCGGCAGCCGCGCGCAACCTCGAGGCGTGCTAGCGCGGGTCTTTCCAGGTGGTGGGCTGGGCCGCTGGCGCGGCGCGGGCCACGGAGCCGGTGGTGCGCGGCACGGCCGCCTCCGCCCGCCGCGGGTAGGACCGGCGCGGGGCCGCGTAGCCGTAGCGGCGTCCCCGGCGGACGTGCCGGCGCCCGCGCTCCGACGAGTTCCCCACGAAGCCGCCGACCACGGCCCCCGCGACGGCGCCGATCGGGCCGCCGACCAGCGCCCCCGCGACCGCGCCGGAGCCGACGCCGAGGGTGGTCCGGCTCTGGGCCCGGGCCGCCTCAGGTGCCGCCAATGTTCCGAGCAAGGCGAGGGTGACCAAGACTTTGCGCATCGTAGAGATTCCGGACTTCGAGAATTGGTTTCGTCCGGCCTTTAAGCGGCGGAACATGACCAAACCGCGGCTTCGATCTGCGGAGAGACGGCGCGGTATCAAACCGCGCGGGGACTCACCCGCCCCGACCTTTAGGGTGTGGCGCGGCCGGGTTCGTGCTTTAGGGTGCAGCGCAACGACGGGAGGCCGCGCGACGGCCCAGGAGGGAGAAGCCGATGGCCACGACCACCGATCTGCGCCTGCGCCGCAGCGTGCTCTACATGCCCGGCTCGAACCAGCGGGCGCTCGACAAGGCCAAGTCCCTGCCGGTGGACAGCATCATCCTCGACCTCGAGGACGCCGTCGGCCCGGAGGAGAAGGAGCTCGCCCGCGATCAGGTCTGCGCCGCGGTGAAGAGCGGCGCCTACGGCAGCCGCGAGCTGGTCATCCGGGTCAACGCCCCGCAGACCCCGTGGGGCGAGGCGGATCTCCACGCCGCCATCGAGGCCAAGCCCGACGCGATCCTGATGCCGAAGGTCTCGTCCCCCGCCGTGCTGGAGAGCATCGCTGACCGGCTCGAATCCCTCGACGCGCCGGACGGCATCGCGATCTGGGCGATGATCGAGACCCCGGCCTCGATCCTCAACATCCAGGAGATCGCCCGGGCGAAGCGCGACCCGCGCAACCGGCTGACCTGCCTCGTGCTCGGCACCAACGACCTCGCCAAGGACACCTGGGCCAAGATCGTCCCCGGCCGCGTGCCGATGCTGCCCTGGATGATGATGGCGCTGGCCGCCGCGCGGGCGGAGGGGCTCGCGATCCTCGACGGCGTCTACAACGACATCGCCGACACAGAGGGCTGCCGCGACGAGTGCCGGCAGGCCCGGGACCTGGGCTTCGACGGCAAGACCCTGATCCACCCGACGCAGTTGGAGCCGGCCAACACGTCTTTCGCTCCGACCGAGGAGGAGGTGCGCCGCGCCAAGCTGGTGATCGAGGCGTTCGAGCGCCCGGAATACGCCAAGCGCGGCGCGATCAAGCTGGAGGGCCGGCTCTACGAGCGGCAGCATCTCGGCGTGAACCGGCGGGCGGTCACCTGGGCCGAGGCGATCAAGGCGAAGGGGTTCTGAGCGCGTCCGTCCCCGCCGGAGCGAAGCGATCCAGGGCAGCGCCGCGCCCGAGTCTGTCGCGCGCCCTGGGTCACTTCGCTACGCGCGTGATGACGGCACCGACGGCCCTGAATCGGCGGTGGTGTAGCGCGTCCGCTGGGTGCGCCCGTCGCGGGCCGTGACGGCGACGAGGCCCGCCTCGTCCAGGCCCGAGAGGGCGCGCAGCACGAGGGCGTGCTCCACCCCGAAGGTGCGGGCGAAGGCGCGGCTGTCGCCCGGCAGGCCGAGATCCAGCGCCGCCAGGAGGCCCGCCGCCAGCGGGTCGAGATCCGGGCGGGCGGCCGAAACCCGGTCGAGGGCGGCGACGAACGCCGCCTCGTCGGGCTCCGCGCTCACGCGGCCGCGCGCGCCTGCAGGGTGACCAGCACCGACTTGGAGGTCGGCGTGTCGCTCTTCTCGCCGTAGGTCGAGAGCGGCACGAGCACGTTCAGCTCCGGATAGTAGCCGGCCAGCGCCCCCCGCGGCATGTCGAAGGGCACGAGGCGGAAATCCTCCGCGCGGCGGGTGATGCCGTCGTCGTGCGTGCCGACGACGTCGACCCGGTCGCCGAGCCGGTCGCGGATCTCCGCGAGGTCGTCCGGGTGGGCGAAGATCACGCGGCGCTCGCCGTAGACGCCGCGGTAGCGGTCATCCAGGCCGTAGATCGTCGTGTTGTACTGGTCGTGGCTGCGGAAGGTCTGCAGCACGTAGGTGTCGCGGGTCTTTCGCGCGGCCTGGTGCTCGGTCTCGGCCGGCAGGGCGTCGGCCGAGAAGGTCGCCCGGCCGGTGGCGGTCTCGAATACCCGCTCGGCGGCGAGGTTGCGCAGCATGAAGCCGCGCGGCTTGCGCACCCGGGTGTTGTAGCCGGTGAAGCCCGGGATCGTGGCGGCGATCGCCTCGCGGATCCGGTCGTAATCGGCGGCGAACCCGGCCCAGTCGATGGCGGCGGAGCCGACAGTCGCCTGCGCCATGCCGGCGATGATGGCGATCTCGGAGCGCAGCTCCTTGGAGGCCGGCTTGTTGATGCCGCCCGACCCGTGGACCATGCTCATCGAATCCTCGACGGTCACGATCTGGATCTTGCCCTCGGCGCCTCGGTCGATCTCGGTTCGGCCCAGGCAGGGCAGCAGGTAGCCGACCGCGCCCGGCACGAGGTGGGCGTGGTTGAGCTTGGTGGCAATGTGCACGGTGAGCCGGCACGAGGCCAGCGCCTGCGCCACGACGGGCGTGTCGGGCGTCGCCCGCAGGAAGTTGCCGCCGAGCCCGATGAAGGCCTTCGCCGTGCCGTCGCGCATGGCCCGGATCGCCGCCAGGACGTTGTGGCCGTGCCGGCGCGGCATGGCGAGGCCGAAATGCTGCTCCAGCGAATCCAGGAAGGCGGCGGACGGGCGCTCGTTGATGCCGACCGTGCGGTCGCCCTGCACGTTCGAGTGGCCGCGGACCGGGCAGAGGCCCGCGCCGGCCCGGCCGATATGGCCGCGCAGGAACAGCAGGTTGGCGATCTCCCGGATCGTCGCCACCGAGTGGCGGTGCTGGGTCACGCCCATGGCCCAGGTCGCGATGACCCGCTGGGCGCCCAGATAGACGTCCGCCATCGCGGCTATCTCGTCCATGGTCAGGCCCGACTGGTCGAGGATCGCGTCCCAGGACGTCGCCTCGACGGCGGCGCGGTAGGCCTCGAGCCCGGCGGTGTGGTGCTCGAGGAAGGCGCGGTCGAGGAGCGAGGGCCGGCCGGCCGCCAGCGCCTCGGCGTCGCGGGCGAACACGACCTTGGCGATGCCCCGGAAGGCCGCCATGTCGCCGCCCGAGCGCGGCTGCAGGTAGTGGCTGGCGATGGGGCGGCTGGCGCCGCGCAGCATCTCGACGGTGTTCTGGGGGTCGGCGAAGCGCTCCAGGCCGCGCTCCCGGACCGGGTTCAGCACCACGACCTTGGCGCCGCGCTCGGCCGCCCGGCGCAGGTCGCCGAGCATCCGCGGGTGGTTGGTGCCGGGATTCTGGCCGACGCAGAAGATCGCGTCCGCCTTCTCGAAATCCTCCAGCAGGACCGTGCCCTTGCCGATGCCGATGGCGTCGATCAGCGCGACGCCGCTCGCCTCGTGGCACATGTTCGAGCAGTCGGGGAAGTTGTTGGTCCCGTAGGCGCGGGCGAAGAGCTGGTACAGGTACGCCGCCTCGTTGGAGGCGCGGCCCGAGGTGTAGAATTCGGCCTGGTCCGGATGGTCGAGCCCGCGCAGGGTCGCGCCGATCTCCGCGAAGGCCTCGTCCCAGCTCACCGGCAGGTAGCGGTCGCTCGCCGCGTCGTAGCGCATCGGGTGCGTCAGGCGGCCCTGGCCCTCCAGGGCGTAGTCGCTCCAGGTGCGCAGCTCGGTCAGGGTGTGCTTGGCGAAGAAGGACGGCTTCGTGCGCTTGTCGGTCGCCTCCCAGGAAACCGCCTTCACGCCGTTCTCGCAGAACTCGAAGGACGAGCCGTGCTCCGGGTCGCCCCAGGCGCAGCCGGGGCAGTCGAACCCGTCGGGCTGGTTCGCCTTCAGCAGCGCGCGGGCGCCGGTGAGGGGTGCGCGGCTGCCGAGCAGGTGCTTGCCGCAGCTCTTCAGAGCACCCCAGCCGCCGGCGGCGGAGGAGCGCTTGGTGGACCCTTCAGACTGGGCCATGAACCGTCCTGGATTGGCTGACGCGATGTGTCTCGCAACCGCGAGATAAGCGCCTCTCCGACCCCCTCACAATGGCGTGTCGGCGCAGGCCCCTCATGCACGGGGCACAGGCTAAGCTCCCGCTGTGCAAAGCCTTTCTAAACTGCGGCCCCAAAAAAACTGTCCGGCGCGGCGCCGCGACCGGCTCGCCCGCGCCGGCTCAGTCCCCGCGGGCGAGGTCGGCGGCGTCGCGCCCGACGACCTGCCGGAGCGAGGCGATGCCGGCCTCGCTCATGCGCCGAAGGAGCCCGTCCTTGATGCGCCCGACGAGGCCCGGCCCCTCGTAGACCAGCGCCGAGTAGAGCTGCACGAGGCTCGCCCCGGCCCGGATCTTGGTCCAGGCCGCCTCGGCCGAATCCACGCCGCCGACCCCGATGAGCGGCAGCGCGTCCCCGACGCGCAGGCGCGTCTGGGCGAGCATCCGCGTCGCCGGGCCGAAGAGCGGCCGCCCCGAGAGGCCGCCCGTCTCCCGCGCGAGACCCTGCTCGCGCAGGCTCGCCGGGCGGGCCACCGTGGTGTTGGACACCACGAGGGCCTGGACCCCGCGCCGCTGCGCCGTCGCGCAGACCGCGTCGAGGGCGTCCAGCGCCATGTCGGGGGCGATCTTGAGGAGGATCGCCGCGCCGGCGCCTGCCGCGTCCCGGGCCTCGACCGTGCGGGCGAGCAGCTCGTCGAGGAAGGCCTCACCCTGGAGGTCGCGCAGGCCCGGCGTGTTGGGCGAGGAGACGTTGACCGTGACGAAGTCGACGAGCGGCGCGAGGGCTGCGGTGCAGGCGGCGTAGTCGGCGAGGCGGTCGGCGGATTCCTTGTTCGCGCCGATGTTGACGCCGACGATACCGGCTCGCCCCCTCCGGGCGCGCAGACGGTCGGCTACCACCTCCAGCCCCTCGCTGTTGAGGCCGAAGCGGTTGATCACGGCGCGGTCGTCGGGGAGGCGGAAGACCCGCGGCCGCGGGTTGCCGGGCTGGGGCCGCGGCACGACCCCGCCGACCTCGACGAAGCCGAAGCCGAGGCCCAGCAGCGCGTCGGGAACGCGCGCGCCCTTGTCGAAGCCGGCCGCGAGGCCGACCGGGTTGGGAAAGCGGCGGCCGAGCAGGTCGACGGCGAGGCGCGGGTCGTCCGCCGGCCGCGGCCCCGCGGGCAGGAGCGCCAGGGCGGCGAGGGTCAGGTCGTGCGCGCGCTCCGCGTCGAGACGGTGCAGCAGCGGTCGGACGAGGGGGAAGGCGGCCGCGATCATGCCGGCAGGATCCCGGCGGGGAAGGCGTGCCGGCCGTCGGCGCCCAGCGGCATATCGTCCACCGCGACCACGGCGGACAGCGGCAGCGGGCCGTAGAGATGCGGGAACAGGTCGCCGCCGCGAGAGGGCTCGTAGCGCAGGCCGTCGCCGAGGGCGTCGGCCTCGACCGCGACGAGGAGCAGGTCGTCCTGCCCGGCGAAGTGCCGGGCCGCCGTCTCGGCGACCTGTGCGGCCGTCGAGAAGTGGATGAAGCCGTCCTGATGATCGATCGGGGCGCCCGTGAACCGGCCCGCGGCCTCGGCCTCGCGCCACAGAGGGCGCGGACAGATCTTGTAGATGAGCGGCATCGAAGCTCCTCGGAGACGACGCTGCGATAGAGGCGCCGGGCCGCGGCGGCAACCGCGCCGCGCCCCGCCCGATTCGAGGAGCGATTGCAATCTGCCGCCCGTAGTTCTACTTTCCTACGACTAGGCTGGACGTCACACAGCCCCGTCCGGACCGGCAGAGCGGATCCGGAAAGCAGATTGTCAAGTATCTCCGCGCGTACCCGGCGGGTGTCGAACGGACCCGGCGGGCGAACCGTCTCCGTGCCTCCGAGGCAGCCGGATCCCGGCTGGTGAGACGGGGGTGCCGGCCCGCTCAGGCTGAGCTTCCGAGCCCGCTATGCTGTCGCACGAGCAGATCTGGAACGCCATCGACCGGCTCGCCGAGCGCCACGGCTACTCGGCCTCGGGCCTCGCCCGCCGCGCCGGCCTCGACGCGACCAGCTTCAACCGGTCGAAGCGCGTGGGCGCCGACGGCCGCAAGCGCTGGCCGTCCACCGAATCCGTGTCGAAGGTCCTGGCCGCCACCGGCTCGAGCCTCGACGAGTTCCTGCGGCTCATCGAGGCCCGCGAGATTCCCGCCCGCACGATGGTGCCGCTGATCGGCCTGACCCAGGCCGGGGCCGGCCGCCTGTTCACCGACGAGGGCATGCCCACCGGGGGCGCCGGCTGGGAGGAGATCGAGTTTCCGGATCTCGGCGAGGAGCGGGCCTTCGCGCTGGAGATCCAGGGCGATTCCATGCTGCCGCTGTTCCGGGACGGCGACGTCCTGATCGTGTCGCCGACGGCCAGCGTGCGCAAGGGCGACCGCGTCGTGGTCCGCCTGCACGGCGGCGAGGTCCTGGCCAAGGAGCTGCGGCGGCGTACCGCCCGGACCGTGGAACTGGCCTCCCTGAACCCCGAGCACGAGGACCGGGTCCTCAATCTCGGCGAGGTGGCCTGGATGGCCCGGGTGATGTGGGTGCGCCAGTAGGCGGTGCCCGGACGGGTCGGCACGCCGGTCGACGCGCGGATCCTCCCGCGGATCCACGCTTGGCCGTGAGGCCGTTCATCGCTATCGCTGGCCCGTCGCGGACCTTCCGCATCCGCTGAGCGCGAACGCAGCATGGCGCAGCCCGGGACGGATCACAGCGCGGCCGAAGGCGGGTCGCTGGCGGACGAGGCCCGCAGGCTCCTCGACGCGCTGCCGACGCCCAGCCTGGTGCTCGATCCGCAGGGCCGTGTCCGCCACGCCAATCCCGCCCTGGAGCGGATCGCCGGCTACGCGGCGGAGCGGCTCGTCGCGCAGGGACTCGATCTGATCCTGGCGCAGCGCACGGGCCCCCTCGATCCCGCCGGCGCCGAGCCTCAGGAATTCCTGGCCACGCGCGCGGACGGGACGAGCTTCTGGGCCCGCCTGGAGACGGCGGCCCTGCCCGGAACCCCGTTCCGCATCGGCCAGATCCGCGACGAGACGGCCCGGCGCGAGGCCGAGGGCGCGCTCGCGCTCTCCCGCCAGCGCGAGGCGCTGGGGCTCCTGACCAACAGCGTCGCCCACGAGTTCAACAATTTCCTGCAGATCCTGATCGGCTACATCGACGGGCTCAAGCGGCGGCTCGGGGACCGGCAGGAGCCGTTCGTCCAGCGGGCGATCGCCCGCTCGGCCGACGCCACCGAGCGCGCGGCGATCCTGACCCGGCACCTGCTCGCCTATTCGCGCCGCATCGCGCCGGACGTCCGGTCGGTCGACCTCGACGCCATCGTGGCCGACCTCGCTGCCCGCCTCGAGCCCGACCTGCCGCCTGGGATCCGCCTCACCGTGGCGGCGACGCCGGGCCTGCCGCGGGCGATCAGCAATCCCACGCAGATCGAGTTCGCCCTGCGGCATCTCGTCGCCAATGCCTGCGAGGCGATGCCGTCGGGCGGGACGCTGACCCTGTCGACCTTCCGGGTGGATCCCGGCGACCGCTCCCTGCAGCAGCCGGGCCAGGGGAGCGTCGGGATCGCGGTCGGCGACACCGGGCAGGGCATGTCGCCCGAGATGCTCGCCCGTGCCCTGGCGCCGTTCCAGACCAGCCACGAGGCCGGGCGCGGCGCGGGCCTCGCGATCGTCCACGGTCTCATGAAGCGGCAGAACGGGACCATCACCCTCGACAGCCGCAGCGGGGAGGGGACGCAGGTGCGCCTCTCCTTCCCGGCCGCCCCGGAGCGCACGCTCCACTAGAGCCGTGCCATTCACGCGATGGGCGCGACGGGCGGGCTCGGAATGCGCAGCACCGATCCGGTGGAAAACGTCGCCCGGGCGACGGCGGCCAGGACTAAAACCGCTGCCCGACCGTTCCCATATCGTCACTGGCGCTCCGCGCCACCCGGTTCTCGTCCTCTGAGGCGTGTACATGTTTACTGAGATTTCGCGCCGCCGGCGTGTGGCCGCCCTCCTGGCGCTGGCCGCTGCGCTGACCGTCGCGGCACCCGTCGTGGAAGCCCGTCCGGGCGGCGGCGGGTCCGTCGGGTCCCGCGGCTCGCGCACCTACACGGCGCCCTCCGCCACGCCGACCGCCCCCGGCGGCGGCACGACGATGCAGCGCTCGCAGACCGCGCCTTCGCCCGGCATGGGCAGCCCCGGCATGCAGGCCCCGGCCGCGCCCGGTCGCCGCTTCGGCGGCGGCTTCTTCGCGGGCCTGCTCGGCGCCGGCCTGATCGGCGCGCTGCTCGGCGGCGGCTTCTTCGGCGGTCTCGGTGGCCTCGCCTCGATGATCGGCCTCCTGTTCCAGGTCGGTCTCGTCGTGCTCGTGGTGATGCTGGCCCTGCGGTTCTTCCGCCGCCGGAACGAGCCGGCCGGCGCCGGCGCGCCCTACGCCCGCTCGTCGCTCGACGATCAGCCGGGCGCCCGCGGCCCGATGGGCGGCGCTCCGGGCGGCCCGGCTCCCGGCGGCATGTTCGGCGGTGGGCAGCGCCCGCCGCAGACGCGCCCGGTGCAGATCGGCCCGGCCGATTACCAGGCCTTCGAGCGCCTGCTCGGCGACATCCAGGACGCCTACTCGCGCGAGGATCGGGTGACCCTGGGCAACCTGTCGACGCCCGAGATGGTCAGCTACTTCGACGAGGAGCTGCGCGGCAACGCCTCCCGCGGCGTGGTGAACAAGATCTCGGACGTGAAGCTGCTGCAGGGCGACCTCGCGGAGGCCTGGGGCGAGGACCGCACCGACTACGCGACCGTGGCCATGCGCTACGCCCTCAAGGACGTGATGATCGAGCGGGCGAGCGGCCGCGTCGTCTCCACGGACTCGTCCGAGGCGACGGAGCTCTGGACCTTCCTGCGCCAGCCCGGCCGCGGCTGGGTGCTCTCGGCGATCCAGCAGACCCGCTGACCCGGCAACGCTCCGGGCTCCGGGCCGGAGCCACGGCTCTCCGTCAGGCCGGCGTCCCCACCGGGGCGCCGGCTTTTCTATGCGCGTCCCACCGATTGGCGAGATCGACGAACCCGGACACCGGGATCTCCTCGGCGCGCGCGGTCTCGGACAGGCCGGCGGCGGCCAGCAGAGCGCCGGCCTCGGGCGTCAAGGCCTTGAGGCTCTGGCGCAGCATCTTCCGCCGCTGGCCGAAGGCCGCCCGGGTGACGGCTTCGAGCGCGCCGGCGCGGCAGGGCAGGGGCTGGGCGCGCGGAACCAGCCGGACCACGCTCGAGGTCACCTTGGGCGGCGGCACGAAGGCCGAGGGGCTGACGTCGAACAGGATCTCGGCCTCCGTGCGCCAGCCGCACAGGACGCCGAGCCGGCCGTAATCGGCCCGCTCCTCCGGGCCGGCGACGATCCGCTCGGCGACCTCCCGCTGGAACATCAGCACGGCCTGGTCCCACCAGGGCGGCCAGACCTCCCCGTCGAGCCAGCCGGTGAGCAGGGCGGTCCCGACATTGTAGGGCAGGTTGGCGACGATCCGCGCCGGCGCCTCGCCCACCAGCGGCCGCGGGTCGAAGGCGAGGGCGTCGGCGTCGACCACCTCGAGCCGGCCGGGATAGTGGGCGGCGATCTCGGCGAGGGCCGGCAGGGCGCGCGGGTCGCGCTCGATCGCCACGACGCGGGCGGCGCCCTCGGCGAGGAGCGCGCGGGTCAGCCCCCCCGGGCCCGGCCCGACCTCCACCACGGTCACCCCCGCGAGCGGACCGGCCGCCCGGGCGATCCGGCCGGTCAGGTTGAGGTCGTAGAGGAAGTTCTGGCCGAGCGCCTTCTTCGGCTCCAGGCCGTGGCGGGCGACGACCTCGCGCAGCGGGGGAAGACCGTCCCCGGCGCTCATGCTGGCTGCCTCACAGCTCGTCCTCGGGATCGAAGTGGCGGGCGCCGACGGGCCGGGGACGGCCGGCATAGACGCTGAACGGGATGATCTCGGCCCCGGCGGGGGCCTCGCTCCGCGCCGCCGCGTTGGCGGCCAGCCGGTCGGCGAGGCGCAGGGCCGCCATGAGGCTGTCCGGCCGGGCGACGCCCTGGCCGGCGATGTCGAAGGCCGTCCCGTGGTCCGGCGAGGTGCGCACGAAGGGCAGGCCGAGGGTGACGTTCACGCCGTCGTCGAACGCGATCGTCTTGATCGGGATCAGGGCCTGATCGTGCGTGGGCGCGAGGGCGACGTCGTAGGTCTCCCGGGCGCGGGCGTGGAACAGGGTGTCGGCGGGGAGCGGCCCGCGGATGTCGATGCCCCGCGCCCGCAGGCGCGCCACGGCGGGGGCGAGGACGTCGCGGTCCTCCCGGCCGATCGTCCCGGCCTCGCCCGCGTGCGGGTTCAGGCCGGCGAGGACGAGACGGGGCTCGGGCAGGCCGAAGCGCTCCCGCAGGTCCCGGGCGACGATCGCGGCTGTCTCCTCGACGAGCTCCTGGGTGAGCAGGTCCGGCACGTCCCTCAGCGGCACGTGGATCGTCACCGGCACGACCGAGAGGCCGGCGCTCCAGATCATCATCACCGGCCGGGGCGGCGTCACGCCGGGCGGCACCGCGAGGGCGGCCAGGAACTCGGTGTGCCCGGGATGGGCGAAGCCCGTCCGGGTCAGCACGAACTTGGCGATCGGGTTGGTCACCACCGCGCTCGCGCGCCCGGTCTTCACGAACTCCACCGCCGCGGTGATCGACTCGATGGTCGCGCCGGCGTTGCCGGAATCGGGGATGCCGGGATCGGCCGCGACGCGGGCGCCGCTCGGCAAGGGCACCACGGGGAGCGCGCGCGGGAACACCTCGGCGGCCGTCTCGGGATCGACCTCCGCCACCGGGACGGGGCGGTCGAGGCGGTGGGCGAGGCGCTCGACGAAGTCGGGATCGGCCACCAGGAAGAACGGCGGCAACGGATCCGCCCCGCCGCGCCCGAGCCACGCGCTGAGCGCCAGCTCCGGGCCGATGCCGGCGGGATCTCCGAGGGTGAGGGCGAGGGGCGGCATGGGCGCTTTATAGCGCCCGCGCGGCGCGGGCGCATCCTCGGCGGCTCAGACCGAGCGGCGGGATCGCGGCGGGCGACGCGCCGGACCGGCGCGCCGCCGGTCCCGGTTCCTCAGCGGATCGAGGCGATGCCGTCGGCGGTGGTGGCGGTCCCGACGTTCTGGCGCAGGTCGGCCTCGCCCAGGGTCTTCAGCTCGACCCGCAGCAGCACCGTCTGGTTGCGCTCGCGGACGCCCGTCGCGGTCGCGATCGGCGAGTTGATGTAGTTCAGCGAGACGGTGGTGCACTCGTCCTGGTAGCCGCCGCCGAAGCTCGCGCCCGACAGGTAGAAGCGGCCCGGGTTCTGGTAGATCGGCACGGTCCCGATCGGGTTCGCCAGGTACGAGCTCAGCGCGTCCGTGTAGGTGTTGCGCACGTCGAGGTAGTGGGTCAGGTCGACGAGCAGCGAGCCCGACACGAACCAGTTCGGCGTGATGTTGTAGGTCGCGGTGGCGGTGATGCCCTCGCGGTAGTGGCTGTAGCCCAGCAGCGGCTGCGCCTCGTAGTACGAGTAGAAGGCCGAGACGGTGAGCGGCAGGAACGGCGCGAACCGCGCCGTCGCGCCGGTCTCGAACCGCGCCACGTGGAAGTCGGACTGGTTGAACCGGGCCCGGCTGATGAACGTGATGTTCTGGTTCGGCGAGACCTGGAAACGCCCGACGAAGTCCGAGCGCTGCGTCTCGAGCCCCGAATCGAGGCCGGTGTTGGCGATGTCGCCGCGGCGGAACGAGTTGACGCCCGCGAGCTGGATGGACTCGCCGAACAGGACGTTCGCGTACCAGCCGGACGGGGTCACGACCGAGTACTGGCCGCCGAGATTGGTGCGCACGCCGCCCTCGACCCGGTCGTAGCCCGAGAATTTGTCCCACTCGAACAGCGAGGTGTCGTCGAAGACGAGGCTCTGCGCGTCCTCGTTCGGCAGGCGGCCGATCCGGGTCTCCGACGGGCGCGCGATGATCTGGCCGATCGGCTCCAGGGTGTGGACGCCGAGGGCGCCGAAATTGGCGACGAACGGGTAGCGGTAGTCGAGGCCGATCGCCGGCATGACCCGCCCGGCAAAGCCCTGATCGACGTGCGCGACCTGCGGGACGAGGTCATTCTGGTAGCCCGAGAAGCTCGTGCTGTTGAAGAACGCGTCCGTGCGCAGGTACGCGAAGGGCGTGAATTTCTGGCCCAGATCGTCGATGAAGCTGCGGCGCCAGGACAGCTCCGCGGAGGCGCGGGTGTTCGTGCCGGCGAGCCCGTCGATGGCGCACAGGCCGCGCTGGAAGACCGTGCAGGTCTGGTAGAGCGGGAAGCTGACGCCGTTGACGCTCGGCGAGAACAGGTAGCTCGAGGTCCTCGGCAGGCCCTGGTACTGCGTGGTCTCGCGGGTCAGGCTGGTGATGTTCGCCTGGAAGCGCACCTCGCCGCCGATCTCCGATGGGCCATTGATCCGCTTGTCGTAGTCGATCACCGGCGCCACGATCGGCTGCTGCTTCTGCCAGTCGAAGCTCGACAGGCCCTTGAAGTAGTAGCCCCGCGCCTCGAACCACGAGCGGTCGCCCTGGCCGATCAGGAAGGCCGTCGAGGTGGCCTCACGGAAATAGTCCGTGGTGATGTTCTGGTTGCGGATCCGGTAATTGTCGAGGAACCACTTGTCGGTCACGCCGACGAGGTCCCAGCCCGTGCGCCAGCGCGGGTTGATGTAGAACCGGCCCTGCGATTCGACGGAGCCGCGGAAGTCGCGCTCGCCGGCGCCGAGGGGGCTCGGCAGGAACGCCGAGGGCGTCGTCTGCGAGATGCCCGACAGGCGGATGTTGTAGAAGCCGTTGTCGATCCGCTGGCGGAACTCGCCCTGCGCGAGCAGGCCCTGGCGGCTGAGCAGGGTCGGCGTCAGCGTCAGGTCGTAGTTCGGCGCGAGGTTGATGAAGTACGGGAGCGACACGCCGTTGCCGAGCGCCGTCGTCGTGACGAAGCGCGGCGTCAGGAAGCCGGTCTTGCGCTTCACCGTCGGGTCCGGCGCCTCGAAATACGGCAGGTAGGCCACCGGGATGCCGGCGATCTCGAGCGTCGAGTCGTCGAAGTAGACCGTGTGGGTCTCGTTGTCGTGGATGATCTTCTTCGCCTTGATCTGCCACAGCGGCGGCGTCTCAGGGTTGTCCTTGCACGGCTCGCAGGCCGTGTAGCTGCCGGACTCGAAGCTCGTCTGCTCGCCGTTCAGGCGCTCGGCCCGCGGCGCGGAGAAGCGGGTGCGCACCGTCTCGAACTTCCGCTGCACGGTCTGCTGGCCGCGGAAGGCGTCGACGAAGCCGGTCTTGAAGTCGTCGGTGAGCTCCATGCGCGCGCCGGTCACGACGCCGCCGTCTGCCTCGGTGAGGCGGACGTTGCCCTCGGCGAAGACCCGGCCGGAATTCCGGTCGTAGCGCACGCGGTCGGCCTGCAGGGTCCGGGGGCCGTAATGCAGCTCGGCGTTGCCCCGGGCCGTCACGGTGCCGCGGTCGTTGTCGTAGATCAGCTCGTCGGCCTCGACGAGCAGCTTGTCGCCGGGCTTGCCGGCCGCGACGGCGGGCAGGCCCTGGGCATGGGCGGACAGGCCCCCGGCCAGCGGCGCGGCGAGCGCCAGCGCGGCCCGAAAACCAGCCTTCCGCAGGATGTCGGCGACCTTACGCAACGCGCGTCCCAACCCCTGTGACGTCTGCCGCCACCAACCTCAACACCCGTCTCCCGTCCCGCGAAGGATCGCGGAAGTCAGCCGTCTTCCTGGTACAGAAGCGTGAGCGTACCGAGAAGACTGCCTACCACGGCCGGGAACCAGGCCGCCACCGGTGCGGCGACGAGTCCGGATGCTCCGAGCCCCTCCATGACCTGTCGGACCACGTAGAGGGCGAAGCCGGCCGCGACGCCACCGAGGACGAGTTTACCGACACCACCAAAGCGGAAGAACCGTAAGGAAACGGTTGCGGCGACGATGACCATGGCCACGAACAGCACCGGCCGTGCCCACAGGACATCGTACTGGAGACGGTAGCGGGTGGCGTCCAAACCGGCCCGCTCGGTCCGCGCGATCGTTGTGGGAAGTTGCCAGAAAGGCACAGATTCCGGGGGGGTGAACCCCTGACGCACCTGTCCGGGGTCGAGGTTCGAGGCGATCAGGTAGGTGTCGAACGACTCAGGCGGTGTGCCCGGTGTGAGAACGCGCACATCGGAGAGCTCCCAGTAGCCGTCGTGGAGCGTGGCGCGGGCCGCGACGAGCTGCTCGGCGAACTTGCCGGCGCCGTCGAAGGTGAAGACCGACACGCCCGCCAGGGTGGTCGTGCCCTCGATGGCGGTCTCGGCGCGCAGGATCGCCTCGCCGTCGAGGCCCTTCTGGCGGATCCAGAGGTCCTTGCCCGAACTCGCCTTGGTGGATTTGGCGAAGATCTTGGCCTCGATCTCGGTGGAGCGCTGCTTCAGCATCGCGGAGACCGGGTTGTAGACCCCGACCGCCAGCGCGCCGAGGGCGAGGGCCACGAAGAAGCCGGGCTGCAGGAACTGCCAGGCCGAGATCCCGGCCGCGCGGGCGACCACCAGTTCCAGCTTGCGCGAGAGCTGGAGCAGGGCCGCCATGGAGCCGAACAGGACAGCGAAGGGCAGGACGCCCTCCGCCACCGCGGGGGTGCGGTAGAGCGAGAGCTGCGCCATCAGGCCGGCGGACGCGCCCTGAGCCTCGCCGGCGCGGCGGAGCAGCTCGACGAAGTCGAGCGTGTAGACCAGCGCGAACACGGTGATGAAGACGCCGAGCACCGTGCGGAGGAACCGGGCGGCGAAGTACCGCCCGAGAGTGGGACCGATCAGCATCATCGGATCTAGGCCGCCGGCGCGAGGCGCGGGCCGCGGAACCGGCCGCGGACGGCGCGGGCCAGGGCGGCGTTGAAGGCGCGCACCCGGGGCCCGTAGAAGATGAGGAGGCTCGACAGGAGGATCGCCAGCAGCGGCACGCCGTAGACCGCCAGGACCGCGGCGGGGCTGCGCGCGGCGGCGCTGACCGCCGCGAAGCCGCCGATGCGCAGCGCCACGACGGCGACGATCGCGCCGGCGATCGCGACGCCGCGCCCCTGCCGGGTCGTGCGGGGATCGCCCAGAGCCGCGAAGGCGATGAAGACCAGGGCCAGCGGGTAGAGGCAGGCGGAGAGCCGGTCGTGCAGCTCGGCCCGGAACCGGCCCTTCTGCAGCTTGTAGTAGCCCTCCGTCGTGTCGGGGAACAGGAGCTGCGCCGTCGAGCGCTCGCGCGGCTTGTAGATCGTGTCGGAATCCGGGGGCGCGAAGGCCGCGAGGTCGATCGTGTAGCGCTCGAAGGTCAGGATCGAGGAATCGCGGGAGTCCTTCTGCTGCTGGTGGACGCTGCCGTTCTCCAGGATCAGGTAGCTCTGGCCGTCGACGTCCACCGCGTTGCCGCGCTCGGCGAGGTAGACCTTGGTCTTTCCGGCCTCGCGCCGGTCCTGGATGAACAGCCCCTTGAGGGTGCCGCCCGGCCCGCGCTCGCGGAAGTGGAAGGTGATGCCGTTGTCGAGCTGGGTGAACTGCCCTTCCTTGACGACGTTCGCGATGAAGTCGCCGCGCACCCGGGTGATCACGTCGCGCAGTTCCTGGAAGCTCGCGGGCATGACCACCACGACCAGGAATCCCACCAGGAAGCTGACGAACAGCGCCAGGGTGAGGAAGGGCCGCAGCAGCGAGCGCGGCGGCATCCCGGCCGCCGACATGACGATCAGCTCGGAATCGCCGTTCAGCTTGTTGAGCGCGTAGATCGTGCCGATGAACAGCGCCACGGGGGCTATGACGACGACGAGGGTCGGCAGCGACAGGCCGGTTACGAAGAGGAAGACCAGCAGCGTCTGGCCCTTGGCGGTCACGAGATCGAGCTCGCGCAGGGCCTGCGTCAGCCAGATGGTGCCCGTCAGCCCGATCAGGCAGGCGAGGGTGGCGCCCAGGGCGATCCGAAAGATGTAGCGCTCGATCTGCCTCATCGGCCCGGCAGTCCCGCTCGTCCTCTCGCGCCCTCGAGGCGGCAGGGACCCGACAAAAGGGGCGATTCCAGGGCTGTCACGCCGCGTTGCGTTCTCCGTCTCAGCGGCTACACAGGGCGGATCGCCCGCGCCTCGGCGCGCGGGTGCGTAGTACGGCTCCGGAATAACGGGCAGGGCGACGGGTATGGCGGACGGTATCGAGGTCGGTTTCGGTCCCCTGGAGCAGAGCGGCCAGGGCCCCGGCGGATCCGGCGATCTCGTGGTCTTCGTCGGCGACGACCTGTCGCTCGGGTCGGCCGCCCGCGAGGCGCTGGGCGCCTCCGGGGCGGATCTCGTGGCGCGCGCCGCGGCCTCCGAGAAGTTCAAGGGCCGCTCGCTCAGCGCCCTGTCCCTGCCGGCCCCGGCGGGCGTCGGTGCCGACCGCCTCGTGGTCGTGGGCCTGGGCTCGGAGAAGGACCGGGCCAAGACCGACTGGCCGGCGCTCGGCGGCTTCACCGCCGGCAAGGTGGCGGGACGGACCGCCCGGGTCGTGCTCGACTGGCCGGGCGCGACGGTCACGGCGGCGCAGGCCGGCGAGTTCGCTCTCGGCGCGCGCCTGCGGACCTACGCGTTCGACCGCTACAAGACCAAGAAGAAGCCCGACGCCGACGACAAGACCGTCACCGCGCTGACCCTGCTGCTCGCCGATCACGGCGCGGCCGCCCGCGAGGGCGAGGGCGCCAAGAGCCTGTCCGACGGCGTGGTCCTGGCCCGCGACCTCGTGAACGAGCCGCCGAACGTGCTCTTCCCGGCTGAGTTCGCCCGCCGCGCCTCGGAACTCGCCAAGCTCGGCGTCGAGATCGAGGTGCTGGAGCCGGCCCGGATGCAGGAACTCGGCATGGGCGCGCTGCTCGCGGTGGCGCAGGGCTCGGCCCGCGAGCCGCGGATCGTGATCATGCGCTGGAACGGCGGCCCCGCGGCCGAGGCGCCCGTGGCCCTCATCGGCAAGGGCGTCGTGTTCGATTCCGGCGGCGTCTCGATCAAGCCGGGCGGCGGCATGGAGGACATGAAGGGCGACATGGGCGGCGCCGCCGCCGTCGTCGGCGCGCTCCACGCGCTCGCCGCCCGCAAGGCGCGCTGCAACGTGGTCGGCGCCATCGGCATCGTGGAGAACATGCCGGACGGCGGCTCGTACCGCCCGTCCGACATCCTGACCTCCATGTCGGGCCAGACCATCGAGGTGATCAACACCGACGCCGAGGGCCGGCTGGTGCTGGCCGACGTGATCACCCACGTCATCCGCAGCACCAAGCCCAAGGCGATCGTCGACCTCGCGACGCTGACCGGCGCGATCATCGTGGCGCTGGGCCAGGACATCGCCGGCATGTTCTCGAACGACGACACGCTGGCGGGCAACATCCACGCCGCCGGCGAGGCGACCGGCGAGAAGGTGTGGCGGATGCCGCTGATCCCCGCCTACGACAAGGCGATCGATTCCAAGTTCGCCGACATGAAGAACACCGGCGGCCGCCACGGCGGCGCCGCCACCGCAGCCTCGTTCATCAAGCGCTACGTCGAGGACGTGCCGTGGGCGCATCTCGACATCGCCGGCGTCGCGATGTCGTCGAATGCCAGCGAGATCAACCGCAGCTGGGGCGCGGGCTGGGGCGTGCGCCTCCTCGACCGGCTGATCCGCGACCATTACGAGGCCCGCTGAGGCTGCCGCGGCGGTCCCGACCCCGCGCGCCTCTCCGGGTGATCCCAACATGGCCGCACACGCCAACGCGGCGCTCGACCGGGTCGGCCCCCCGGGCGCCGGGACGTCCGGAGGCCGGTCCGGCGGTCTTCTGGCAGCGGCGGGGCCGATCCTCGCCATGCTGGCCGCCCTGGCTCTCGTCGCGGCGACCGGCCTGAGCCAGCGCGACGCCGTGCCGGAGGCCCTCGAGCCCTGGATCTTCGGCTACTTCATCGCCCGCTACCCGCTCTTCGCCTTCGCGCTGGTCTACGGGCTCGGCCACCTCGCGCGGGTGGTGACGGGCCCGGGCCCGGGCTCCGCGCCGCGCCGGATCGTGTTCGGACTGGCGGGCGCGGCCGCGCTCCTCGCCGCCGGGCTCTACCCGACCTTCGGCGGGCTCGTCCTGCGCGGCGCCTTCGCCACCGGGGGCATGGCCTTCCTCACCCACCAGCCCCTGTGGCTGGCCTACGGGCTCGGCGCCGCCGTGGGCGCGCTGACGTTCGGCGGCGTCCTCGGCCTGTTCGCGATCGCGGCCAACCGGCCCCTGCGGCCGCGGCTGCGCCGGGTCGGCTACGGCGCGCTCGCCTTCCTGACCCTGTGGCTCGGCGCGATCCTGATCGGCCTCGCCGGCGACCTGGGCGTCGGCCCCTGGCCGCGGCGTGCGATGCGGCCGGAGGAGGCCGCGCTCGCCGCCGGCCTGCTGATCGCGGCGGCCCTGCCCCACACCGTGCTGGCGACATTGCGCCGGCATCGTCCAGCCCTCTGACCCCCCTGCCTTGCGGGCCGGCCTCCGTTCCCGCAGAGTCCGCGCGACAGGCGTTGCGGGACTCGGCCCCCGAGAGTCGGGCCCGCGGGAGGCATCGCGATGCATGAGGCGAACGTGATGGAGCACGGCGCTCGAGCCGCCACGGCCGGAGCGATGCCGGGCCACGGGGCCTCCGACCGGCCCTGGCTGCCCTTCTATCCGCCCGGTGTCCCGGCGGAGATCGACGTCGCGGGCCTCGGGACCTTGGTCGACCTGTTCGAGACCAGCGTGACCGCCTTCGCAAGCCGGCCGGCGATGCTGTGCTTCGGCTCGACCATGACCTACGCGACCCTCGGCCAGCAGGCGCGCGACCTCGCGGCCTGGCTGCGCGGACAGGGTCTGGCGAAGGGCGACCGCGTGGCGATCATGCTGCCGAACGTCCCCGCCTACGCCGTGGCGATCTTCGGCGTCCTCCTGGCGGGGGGAACGGTGGTCAACACCAACCCGCTCTACACGCCCCGGGAATGCGTGCAGCAGATCAACGATTCCGGCGCGCGGATCCTGATCGTTCTAGAGAATTTCGGCGCCACCATCGCGGCGGCGCTGCCGGACGTGGCCCTGGAGCGGGTCGTCCTCGTGGGTCCGGGCGACGGGCTGGGGCTGAAGGGGCGGGTGATCAACCTCGCGAGCCGGCACGTCCGCAAGGCGGTGCCGCCGTTCCGCCTGCCGGAAGGGCTGGCAATCCCGTTCGCCACCGTGCTCCGCCAGGGCCGGACGATGCCGCGCGCGTCCGCCGCGGTCGACCCGGAGGACCTCGCCTTCCTGCAATATACCGGGGGCACCACCGGCATCGCCAAGGCGGCGATGCTGAGCCACCGCAACATCATGGCGAACGTCGAGCAGTCGCAACGCTGGTTCAACTCGAAGGATCCGAGCGTCGCGCGCTGCGTGGTCACGGCGCTGCCGCTCTACCACATCTTCGCGCTCACCGCGTGCTTCTTCCAGTTCATGCGCAGCGGCGGCTCCTGCCTGCTGATCCCCAATCCGCGCGACTGCGACGGCATGGTCAAGACCCTGAGCCGCACGCGCTTCACCCACCTGATGGGCGTGAACACGCTGTTCAACGTCCTGATCAACCATCCGAAGATCGGCACGGTGGATTTCGCCCACCTCGACTTCGTGGTCGGCGGCGGCACGGCCGTCCAGCGGGCGGTGGCCGAGCGCTGGAAGGCCCTGACCGGCAACACGATCATCGAGGGCTACGGCCTGTCGGAGACCTCGCCGGTCGTGTGCGTCAACCCGCGGGGCATGCGCGACTTCTCCGGCACGATCGGCTACCCGCTGCCCTCCACGGAGGTCTCGATCCGCGCCGTCTCCGGCGAGCCCCTCCCGGCCGGGCAGCCAGGCGAGATCTGCGTGCGCGGCCCGCAGGTGATGCGCGGCTACTGGAATCGGCCGGAGGAGACCGCGCGGGCGATGACCGCGGACGGGTTCTTCCGGACGGGCGACGTCGCGATCCTGCAGGCGGACGGCCAGGTCCGGATCGTCGACCGGATGAAGGACATGATCCTCGTCTCCGGCTTCAACGTCTATCCGAACGAGGTCGAGGACGTGCTGGCGGCCCACCCGGCCGTGCTCGAATGCGCGGTGGTCGGCGCGCCGAGCGAGGAGACGGGCGAGATGGTGGTGGCCCACGTGGTCCTGAAGGACCCGTCGGTCTCCACCGATATCCTGCGGGCGCATGCCCGCACACAGCTCACCGGCTACAAGGTTCCCCGCCGCGTGGTGCTCCACGAGACCCTGCCGAAGACCAATGTCGGCAAGGTGCTGCGGCGGATGCTGCGCGACGAGACGCCGCCAGCCTGAGCGTCGTCCGCGCGTCGGAAGACGGCCTGCGTCCCGGTGCCGCTCACGGGCGGCGTAACTCCTGCGCGCCGTTCGCCGAAAGGTGAGGCTGCGGCGCTTGCGCCCCTGTCGGCCGCGGCCGATCTGTGGGTTGTGTAGGCAGGAGATCCGAGGAGACGGCCATGTTGATCAAGCGCAGGCGCAGTTGGGAGATTCCGGAGCATCTGGCGACGCCGGAGGCCGTCTTCCTCAATCGGCGGGCCCTGATCGGCGGCGCGGCCGGGCTCGCGGCCGGCTCGCTCCTGGGTGGGCGCGCGGCCCTCGCGGCGGCGGGCGACCAGCCGCTCTACCCGGCGCCGCAGAACCCCGCCTACACGCTCGACCGCCCCCTGACCCCGGAGCGCTTCAGCGCCGACTACAACAATTTCTACGAGTTCGGCACGTCGAAGACGGTGCTGCCGGCGGCCAACGCCCTCAAGACGCAGCCCTGGACCCTGAAGATCGACGGGCTCGTCGAGAAGCCGTTCGAGATCGGCGTCGACGACCTGATCCGGAAGGTCGGCCTGGAGGAGCGTCTCTACCGTCACCGCTGCGTCGAGGCGTGGTCGATGGCGGTGCCCTGGACCGGATTCCCGCTGGCGAAGCTCGTGGCGCTGGCCAAGCCCGCCTCCGGCGCGAAGTACATCCGCTTCGAGACTTTCATGGACAAGGCGATGGCGCCCGGCCAGCGGGCGTTCTTCTATCCCTGGCCCTACACGGAGGGCCTGACCCTGGCTGAGGCCGGGAACGACCTCGCCTTCATGGTCACGGGGATCTACGGCAAGCCGCTGCCCAACCAGTTCGGGGCGCCGATCCGCGTCGCGGTGCCGTGGAAGTACGGGTTCAAGTCGGCCAAGTCGCTGGTGAAGATCTCGTTCACGGCCGACCGGCCGAAGACCTTCTGGGAGGGTCTGCAGGCCTCGGAGTACGGCTTCTGGGCCAACGTGAACCCGGCCGTGCCGCACCCGCGCTGGAGCCAGGCGACCGAGCGCGTCCTCGGCACCGATCAGCGCGTACCGACGCTGATCTACAACGGCTACGGCGAGCAGGTCGCCGGCCTCTACAAGGGGCTCGAGGGCGAGCGCCTGTTCGTGTGAGCACGGGCCTGCCGGAGCCGCGCTGATGCTGACGCGGCTTCCGCAGCGACGACGCGGCTCCTACGCTGCCCGGCCGACGCGGTCGACGGTCCGCGGCCTAGCGCGGGCAGGCATGGGCCCGCTCGAAGGCCTGCAGATCCGCCACCGTCGCCTGCTCCTGACGCGAGAGCGGCACGCGATCCATGGCGTCGTACCGGCAATCGGCGTTGCCGAAGGTCCGGATCGCCCGCGGCGTGCTGAAGCAGTAGCCCGCCTGCTTGTAGATCAGGTTGCGTTGGTACCAAGCTTCCGCGCAGTCATCCGCCATCGCGCCGGTGGAGCCCGCGACGAGGATCAGAGCGTAGAGAGCAGCGCGCATCGAATCGTCTCCGTGAGGAGCCGGATCCAACCATCGGATGCTCAGTAGGTCCAGCGCTGCGCCTTCGAGACGAGGAAGTCGCGGAACGCCTGCACCCGGGCGACCGAGCGCATCTCCTCGGCGTAGACGAGGTAGCTCTCCAGGCTCGGCATCTCGGTCTCGCGTAGCACCTGCACGAGCTGCTGGCCGCCATCCACCGCGTAATCGGGCAAGATGCCGATGCCGGCGCCGGCCTCCATGGCGCGCTGCAGGGCGCCGATATTGTTCACCGTCAGGTGGACCTGGCGCCGCTCGCGGCCCTCGCGGCCCGCATCGGCGAGCCAGTGGGCGGCCAGCAGGTACGAGGGCTCGTTGCCGCCGAAGGAGACGAGGCGGTGGTCGTCGAGCTCCTCGATGGTCTTGGGCTCGCCGAACCGCTTCACGTAATCCGGGCTGGCGAAGGCGTGGTAGTGCACGGTGAACAGCCGCCGCTGGATCAGGTCCGGCTGCGCCGGGCGGCGCATGCGGATCGCCACGTCGGCCTCGCGCATGGCCAGATCGAGCTCCTCGTTGGTGAGGATCAGCTCGATGCGCACGTCCGGGTAGAGGTCCAGGAACTCGCCGACCCGCTGCGACAGCCAGGACGTGCCGAGGCCGACCGTGGTGGTGACCTTGAGGTCGCCGGTCGGCCGCTCGGAGGTCTCGACGAGGCGCGCCCGGGTATTCTCCAGGCGCAGCTTCATGTCCCGCGCGGCGCGGAACAGCAGGTCGCCCTGCTCGGTGAGCAGGAGGCCGCGGGCGTGGCGATGGAAGAGCGGCGCCTTGAGCTCGCGCTCCAGGGCGCTGATCTGGCGGCTGACCGCCGATTGGCTGAGCCCGATATCGTCACCCGCCTTGGTGAAGCTCCCCGCCTCCGCGACGTTGAGGAAGATCCGGATCTTGTCCCAGTCCAAGGCGAGAACCCCTACCAGCGCGCGCCCGCGGGTCGCGCCCGGGGTGGAGAAGGGGCGCGAAGCGGCGGGCAGATCACCGGGCGAACTGCGCGGTGCCGCGTGCGGATGGCCGCTCCCGACACCGCGCGGGCATGCAATCGGTGCATCCCGGCGCAGTCAGCACTCCTATGCACACGGTGCATGGTCCTGCGCAAGCATAAGCAGCGCGAACTTGTTGAAATGCGGGGCCTGACGGCTTCGCGCGGGAGGTGCGGAGGCCCGTCCGGCCGTCATTCCGCCGCGGCGGCCTGGACCGGGCTCTCGCCGATCTCGAGATTGGCCAGGAACTTCTCCGCCTCCAGAGCCGCCATGCAGCCCATGCCGGCGGCGGTGATCGCTTGGCGGTAGACGTCGTCAGTGACGTCGCCGGCGGCGAACACGCCCGGGATCTCGGTCTCGGTCGTGCCGGGCTTCACGGTGAGATAGCCGCCGTGGCGCATGGGCAGCTGCCCCTCGAAGATGGCGGTCGCCGGCTGATGGCCGATCGCCACGAACACGCCGTCGGCCTTCACCTCGCTGATCTCGCCCGAGCGCGGATCCTTGAGACGGACGTGCGTCACGTTCGGTGCCGGCTTCTGCACGCCGCAGATCTCGGCGATCTCGCGGTGCCACAGCACCTCGACGTTCGGGTGCTTGAACAGGCGCTCCTGAAGGATCCGCTCGGCGCGGAAGCTGTCGCGGCGGTGGACCACCGTCACCTTGCTGGCGATGTTGGCGAGGTACAGGGCCTCCTCGACCGCGGTGTTGCCGCCGCCGACCACCACGACGTCCTTGCCGCGGAAGAAGAAACCGTCGCAGGTCGCGCAGGCCGAGACGCCGCCGCCCTGGAACGCCGCCTCGGACGGGATGCCGAGCCACTTGGCCTGCGCCCCGGTGGCGATGACCAGGGCGTCGCTCGAGTAGGTCTCGCCGGAATCGGCCTCGAGGCGGAACGGCCGCTGCTTGAGATCGACCTTCGTGATGTATTCCGAGACGATCCGGGTACCGACGTGCTCGGCCTGGAGGCGCATCTGCTCCATCAGCCAGGGGCCCTGGATGGCCTCGGCGAAGCCCGGGTAGTTCTCGACATCGGTGGTGATCATGAGCTGGCCGCCCGGCTGGAAGCCGGAGATCAGCAGCGGCTCGACCATGGCGCGGGCGGCGTAGATCGCCGCCGTGTAGCCGGCGGGTCCCGAGCCGATGATGACGAGCTTGGCGTGGGTGTGGGCCATCTGTCTCGGTCTCCTCAGGCCGGTCCGGCCGCGCGGCGCGCGGCATAGGCGTCGGCGAGCGCCCGGGCGATCACCGGAGTCGCATCGATCGGCTTGTACGTCAGATCTGCCAACTGACCGGTGAACGGTCGCAGCGCCCCGGCGATCGCCAGCCCGGCGAACATGCGCCGATGCCGGATATAGGTACGCGGCAGGTCGAACAGCAGGACCGGCGCGCCGGTGGACACCGCCTCGCTCACCATGTTGGCCGAGTCGGAGGTCACGACGATCGCCTCGGCGAGCGCCAGCATGGCCACGTAGGGGTTGTCGCCGCTCCCGTCCCAGAGGAACCCCCCGGTCTCGGCGGCGAGCACCTTCACGGCGTCGCGGAGCGGGTTCGGCGTCCGGCGGGAGATCGTCACCATCAGCCGGCAGCCCTGCGCGGCCAGCCCGCGCAGATCCTCCACGAGGCGGTTCATGTCGGTCTTGCGGTAGCTCAGGTGACGGCTGTCGCCGCCGACCAGCACCGCCACCCGCGGGCCGTCGAGGCGCGCGAGCCGCGGATCCGGCCGGGCCCGGGCCGCGGCCAGGCGCGCCGCGGTGACGAGGTGCGGCGCCGTGAGCGTGGTGAAGACGTTGGGACCGCGCAGATCGTCGTAATCCGGCACCCAGATGAAGTCGGCGCTGTCGGCGCCGGTCCGCGGATCCTTCAGGAAGGCCGTGAAGGTCCGGCCGCCGGTCGCGCGCCGCACGGTCCGCAGGTACGGGACCGACCGGCGGCCGGAGGCGATCAGGATGTCGGGGTAGGGGCCCGACAGGGCTCCGGCGCGGCGGCGCGGGCCCTCGCGCGGGTCGATCGGCCCCCAGGGCGCCATCCAGCCGAATGGTCCTGAGGCCGGCACCTTCCGGATCTCGAAGTCGAGACCCAGGGTCTCGGCGATGCCGACGCACTGGTTCTCGTCGCCGGCCTTGCCGTCCGTGACGATCCAGGCGCGGGCGCGGGCGAGCTCGGGCAGGCGCTCGCGCCGTGGGTCCGAATTGCTGACCGGCGCGCTCTGCGCCTCCGACACGTCGATGCTTGCCATGCTCCTCACCGGATACGCCCCACGCTGCCGACTGGGGCCGGCGGCCGCCTTCTAATCCCGCGGCAGGTCGCGGGCGAGCCACTGGGCGTAGATGTCGGCGATGGCGGCGAGCCGGCGCTGCTCGAATTGCGGATCGTACCACGCGCCGCCGTAGCTCGACGGCGTCGCGGTCATCTGCGGGTAGCGCCCGAGCACCTGCCCCTTGGGCCCGACGAGCAGCGCCTCGCCCTCCATGTAGTCGGTCTCGAAATTGCCGCCCAGGCCGCGCAGGGAACCGCTGCCGACATAGGGCCGGAGCGACAGGCTCGTCACGACCACGACGAGGCGCGGCCCGCGGCCGCCGATCCGACCGGCGAAGTTCTTCCGCAGCGCCTCGGTCAGGTCGCCGGCCAGCGCCTCGGCCTGCAGCCCGGCGCCCTTGTTCAAAAGCGGCCGCACGTCGACCCGGACGTCGGAGAAGACCGGGGTCGGCGGGAACTCGCTCGCCGTCGCGGACCCCGCGACGGCACCGAGGAGCAGGCCGGCGAGCCGGCCCCACGAACGCGGGCGCATCGGCTCAGCCGCCGTACTGGACGGCGACGACCTCGTAGGACTTGCCGCCGCCCGGCGTGGTGACCTCCACCGTGTCGCCGACGCCCTTGCCGATCAGCGCGCGGGCGATCGGCGAGGTGATCGAGACTCGGCCCGAGCGCACGTCGGCCTCCGGCTCTCCCACGATCTGGTAGGTCTTCTCCTCCTCCGTGTCCTCGTCGACGAGCTTCACGGTGGCGCCGAACTTGATCCTGTCACCCGAGAGCTTCGTGACGTCGATCACTTCGGCCCGCGCGATCATGCTCTCCAGTTCGAGGACGCGGCCCTCGTTGTGGGACTGCGCCTCCTTGGCGGCGTGGTACTCGGCGTTCTCCGACAGGTCGCCGAGCGCGCGGGCCTCCGCGATCGCCTGGATGATGCGCTGGCGCTCCACCTGCTGGCGGTGCTTCAGCTCCTCTTCGAGGGCTGCCAGCCCGCGCACCGTGATCGGAACCTTGTCTATCGCCATCGTCTCGCGCCACAATGAAGAGGCCCGGCCGAGAGTGCAGCACTCTCCCCGGGCCATGAAATGAAGTCAGCGGAACCCTGAGGTTCAGGCCGCGAAGTATTCCTGCAACGCGCGGACCTTGAGATCGCCTTCTAGATAGGCCTTGATCCCCTCGGCCGCGGCCATCGCGCCGGCTAGAGTGGTGTAATACGGCACCTTATGCAAGAGGGCCGCGCGCCGGAGCGAGCGCGAGTCCGAGAGGGCGCCGGCCCCCTCGGTGGTGTTCAGGACGAGGTGGATCCCGCCGTTCTTGATCGCGTCGACCACGTGCGGCCGGCCCTCCAGAACCTTGTTGATCCGCTCTGCCGGAACGCCGTTCTCCGCGAGGTAGCGCTGCGTGCCGCCGGTCGCCAGGATGGTGAAGCCGAGATCGGACAGGAGCTTCATGGTCGGCAGGATGCGGGCCTTGTCGGCATCCCGCACCGAGACGAAGACGGCGCCCGCCTTCGGCACCTGGGTGCCCGAGCCGAGCTGGCTCTTGGCGAAGGCCACGCCGAAGCTGGCGTCGAGCCCGATCACCTCGCCGGTGGAGCGCATCTCCGGTCCGAGCAGCACGTCGACGCCGGGGAAGCGGGCGAAGGGGAAGACCGCTTCCTTGACGGCGATGTGCGGCAGGGTCTTGGGCTTCAGGCCGAAGGTCGCGAGCGGCTCGCCCGCCATGATCCGGGCCGCGATCTTGGCGATCGGCTCGCCGATGACCTTGGCGACGAACGGCACCGTGCGCGAGGCGCGGGGGTTCACCTCCAGCACGTAGATCGTGCCGTCCTTGATGGCGTACTGCACGTTCATCAAGCCGACGACGTTGAGCGCCAGCGCCATGGCCTTGGTCTGCCGCTCCAGCTCGTCCACGATCTCGGGCGAGAGCGAGCGCGGCGGCAGGGAGCAGGCCGAATCGCCGGAATGGATGCCGGCCTCCTCGATGTGCTCCATGATGCCGGCGATGAACACGTCCTTGCCGTCGCAGACCGCGTCGACATCGACCTCGACCGCGTCCGACAGGTAGCGGTCGAACAGGAGCGGGTTCTTGCCCAGCACCGTGTTGATCTGGCCGGTCTTGTCGTTCGGGTAGCGGGCCTTCACCTCGGAGGGGATCAGGCTCGGCAGCGTGTCGAGCAGGTAGTCGGCGAACTGCGTCTCGTCGCGGATGATCGCCATGGCGCGGCCGCCGAGCACGTAGCTCGGGCGGACCACGAAGGGCAGGCCGAGCGTCTCGGCCACCAGCCGGCTCTGCTCGACCGAGTAGGCGATGCCGTTCTTCGGCTGCTTCATCGCGAGCTTGTCGAGGAGCCGCTTGAACTGGTCCCGGTCCTCGGCGAGGTCGATCGCGTCGGGCGAGGTGCCGAGGATCGGCACGCCGGCGGCCTCGAGGGCGCGGGCGAGCTTCAGCGGGGTCTGGCCGCCGAACTGCACGATCACGCCGTGCAGGGTGCCGGCCTGTCGCTCGGTCTCGATGATCTCCAGCACGTCCTCGGCGGTCAGCGGCTCGAAGTAGAGCCGGTCCGAGGTGTCGTAGTCGGTCGAGACCGTCTCCGGGTTGCAGTTGACCATGATGGTCTCGTAGCCGGCGTCCGACAGCGCGAAGCAGGCGTGGCAGCAGCAATAATCGAACTCGATGCCCTGGCCGATCCGGTTCGGGCCGCCGCCGAGGATCACGACCTTCTTGCGATCCGAGGGCTCCGCCTCGTCCACGACCGCGCCCGCGAACGGCGCCACGTAGGTCGAGTACATGTAGGCGGTGGGCGACTTGAACTCGGCCGCGCAGGTGTCGATCCGCTTGTAGACCGGGCGCACCGCCAGCGCGCGCCGGGCCGCGCTGACGGCGGCCTCGTCGGTCCTGGCCAGCACCGCGAGGCGGGCATCCGAGAAGCCGGCGGCCTTGAGCTGGCGGAAGGCACCGGCCGTCTTCGGCAGGCCGTGGGCCTTCACGCGGTTCTCGAGGTCGATGATCGCCTGTAGCTGCTCGAGGAACCACGGGTCGATCTTGCAGGAGGCGTAGACCTGCTCGTGGCTGACGCCGAGCCGCAGGGCCTGCGCGACCTTGAGCAGCCGGTCCGGGGTCGGGGTGCCGATCGCCGCCTTGATGGCGTTGTGGTCGTCGCCCTTGCCGAGCCCCTCGATCTCGATGTCGTCGAGGCCGGTCAGGCCGGTCTCGAGCGAGCGCAGGGCCTTCTGCAGCGATTCGGCGAAGCAGCGGCCGATCGCCATGGCCTCGCCCACCGACTTCATGGCGGTGGTGAGCGTCGGCTCGGCGCCCGGGAACTTCTCGAAGGCGAAGCGCGGGATCTTGGTGACGACGTAGTCGATCGTCGGCTCGAACGAGGCCGGGGTCGCGCCGCCGGTGATGTCGTTGGCGATCTCGTCCAGCGTGTAGCCGACCGCGAGCTTGGCCGCGACCTTGGCGATCGGGAATCCGGTGGCCTTCGAGGCGAGCGCGGAGGAGCGCGAGACGCGCGGGTTCATCTCGATCACGATCATGCGCCCGTTCTCGGGGTTGATCGCGAACTGCACGTTCGAGCCGCCGGTCTCGACGCCGATCTCGCGGAGCACCGCCAGCGATGCGTCGCGCATCACTTGGTACTCCTTGTCGGTGAGCGTCAGCGCCGGCGCGACGGTGATCGAATCGCCCGTGTGGACCCCCATCGGGTCGATGTTCTCGATGGAGCAGACGATGATGCAGTTGTCGTTCCGGTCCCGGACGACCTCCATCTCGTACTCTTTCCAGCCGAGCACACTCTCCTCGATGAGCACCTCGTTGGTCGGCGACGCGTCGATGCCGCGCTCGACGATGTCGAGGAACTCCTCGCGGTTGTACGCGATGCCGCCGCCGGTGCCGCCCATGGTGAAGGACGGCCGGATGATCGCCGGCAGGCCGACCTCGGCCAGCGCGATCAGCGCCTGCCCGATCGCGTGCTCACCGTAGCGCTTGCGCCGCTCGGTCTCACCCGCGGCCCAGCTCTTCTCGTAGGCCGCCAGCGCGGCCTGGCGCGCCGCCGGATCGCTGTTCGCCGCCTCGATCCTGGCGATCTCGGCCAGATAGGCCTGACGGTCCGCCTTCTTGGCGGCGGACGCGTTGGCGAGCGCCGATTTCGGGGTGTCGAGCCCGATCTTGGTCATGGCGTCGCGGAACAGGCTCCGGTCCTCGGCCTTGTCGATGGCCTCGGCGGTGGCGCCGATCATCTGCACGCCGTACTTCGCGAGCACGCCCATCTTCTGCAGCGACAGGGCGCAGTTGAGCGCCGTCTGGCCGCCCATCGTGGGCAGGATCGCGTCGGGGCGCTCCTTCTCGATGATCTTGGCGACGATCTCCGGGGTGATCGGCTCGACGTAGGTCGCGTCCGCCATGTCCGGGTCGGTCATGATGGTCGCGGGGTTCGAGTTCACCAGGACGATGCGGTAGCCCTCCTCGCGGAGCGCCTTGCAGGCCTGGGTGCCGGAATAATCGAACTCGCAGGCCTGTCCGATGATGATCGGACCCGCACCGATGATCAGGATCGAGGAGATGTCGGTGCGTTTGGGCATCGTGGGCCTTCTCAGGCCAAGCGCGCCCGATCGGGCACGGCTCGAGTGAGCCCTGCTCCCGGACGCGCGTGGCGGGAATGTCGTTGAGCCCCGCGTTTACACGGGCGACGGGCGCATTGGAAGGCCGGGACAACCGCGCAGTCTGGCCGCGCGCCCGGCGCATGGATGCGGCATCGATCCTTCGATTTGGAGGATTTATAAATTCTCACAAGAATTCATCGATTTCTTGCAGGAAATCGACACCGGACCTTAAGCTCCGATGGATCGGCTAGCGCGCCGATCGACATCATCATCGTTCGAGACTGAAAATGCCCAGGCTAGCGACAATCTTCGCGATACTTCTGATCGGCTCGATGACGGGCGCGAACGCTTCGGAGGTCGCCATCAAGACCTTGAACAGCGGTCCGGGCGGGATGATGGTCTTCGACCCGGCCTTCGTGAAAATCCAGCCCGGCGACACGGTGCGGTTCGTGCCGGCCGACAAGGGTCACAATGCCGAGCTGATCAAGGGGATGGCGCCCGAGGGCGCGGCGCCGTTCAAGACGGTGGTCGGCAAGGAGGAGGCCGTGACCTTCGACAAGGCCGGCCTCTACGGCATCAAGTGCTCGCCGCACTACATCATGGGGATGGTCGGCCTCGTCCAGGTCGGCGACAGGCCCGACAATCTGGAGGCGGCCCGGGCGGTGCCGCAGAACAAGCTGGCCGCCAAGCGGTTCGAGCCGCTGTTCGAGAAGGTCCAGTAGGCGCCGGGGCGGCTCTGGCCGCCCCGATCCGTCTCAGAAGCCGGCGTGGAGCGCGGCGACCGCCCGGTCGATCGAGAGGTAGAACACTCCGAAGGCCACCAATGCGGCGGCCGCGAATTCCACGGCGACGTTCGAGAGCGTCTGCGCGCGGCGCAGGGCCTCGCGGCCGAAATAGACCGAGACCCAGGCCAGGGCGAGGACCGCCGGCATGGCGAAGAGGTAGGACACCGTGCTCTCGACGCGGTCGAAGCCGCCGGTCGGATCGATCAGCGCCCGGATGTTGCGCACCCAGGGGGCGTAGACGGCGGCGTAGAGGGCGGTCAGCCAGGACAGGCCCGCGGCGACGCCGAGATGGAAGGTGAAGCTGCGGTGCAGGCGGGAGAAATCGTCGCGCGCCTCGTCGATGGTCATCCGGCAATCCCCTGCGACGGGCCGCCGTCGCCGGGCGCGGATGCGCCGCCGTTCAGGGGCCGTCGTGGGCTCCCTTAAGCCGTCCGATCTGGCGGATTTTATGGCCCCGCCGCGGCCCGATTGGGGTCGGGACGCAGGACTGAAAGGCCGCGCGTCGCGGCTCCGCCGCGCTCGCGAAGACGACGCGTCAGGCGCGCTCGGGCTCACCCGAGCGCATCAGCGTCACGAAGCGCTCGAAGAGGTAGTGGCTGTCGCGCGGGCCGGGGGAGGCCTCCGGGTGGTGCTGCACCGAGAAGGCCGGGCGGTCGGTGAGGGTCAGGCCGCAATTCGAGCCGTCGAACAGCGACACGTGGGTCTCCACGGCCGTCTCCGGCAGGCTGTCCGGGTCCACCGCGAAGCCGTGGTTCATCGACACGATCTCGACCTTGCCGGTGGTCTTGTCCTTCACTGGGTGGTTCGCGCCGTGGTGGCCCTGGCCCATCTTCACGGTCCGGCCGCCGAGGGCCAGACCCATCAGCTGGTGGCCGAGGCAGATGCCGAAGGTCGGCACCTTCTCGTCCAGGAGCTTGCGAATCACCGGGACCGCGTAGGCGCCGGTGGCGGCCGGGTCGCCGGGGCCGTTCGACAGGAACACGCCGTCCGGCTTCAGCGCCAGGATCTCCTCGGCCGTCGTGGTGGCCGGCACGACGGTGACGTCGCAGCCGGCCTGGGCGAGGAGGCGCAGGATGTTGCGCTTCACGCCGTAATCGATGGCCACGACCCTGAGGCCCTCGCCGGGTGCGCGCGTGCCGTAGCCGTTGCCCAGCGCCCAGACGGTCTCGGACCATTCCGACGGCGCGCGGCTCGTCACCGGCGGAACGAGGTCCAGCCCCTCCATCGGCGCGAGGGCCGCCGCGCGGGCCTTGAGGGCCTCGCGGTCGAAATTGCCCTGGGGATCGTTGGCGATCACGGCGTTGGGCATGCCCTGGTCGCGGATGCGGGCCGTGAGCGCCCGGGTGTCGACGCCCGTGATGCCGACGATGCCGCGCGCCCTGAGCCACCCGTCGAGATGCGACGAGGACCGCCAGTTCGACGGGTTCGTTACCGCCGAAGCGATGACGGTGCCGCGGACGCCCGAGGCCGGTGCCGCCTCCAGGCTCTCCAGATCCTCGTCGTTGGTGCCGACGTTGCCGATATGCGGGAAGGTGAAGGTGACGATCTGGCCGGCATAGGACGGGTCCGTCAGGATCTCCTGGTAGCCGGTCATCGCGGTGTTGAAGCAGACCTCGCCGTCGGCCACGCCGGTCTGGCCGATGCCGAATCCCTCCAGGATGGTGCCGTCGGCCAGCACCAGCAGGGCCGTCGCGACGGGCTCGGCCCAGGGCTCGGGAGCCTGAGGCTCGGGGGCATGCGCGGCGGCGTCTTGCAGCATGGGCTGAGTCTCGCTTATGTCCGGCCGAAGGCGGGCGCCGGGTTGCGGCGCTCTCGGCTTGCGGCATGATCGTGTGCGGCGCTCTTAGCGAGCGGCCCGCGATGGGGTCAATGTGGCTCCGCTGCCGGCAGGGCTCAACACCCGCAAATCGCAGGCCAGCCCCCCGCTTCGACCGTTGGAAGGTTCATCGAGATGCTGCGCGCGCGCTTCACCACCGAGATGAAGGAGGCCATGAAGGCCGGCGACAAGGAGCGGCTGGCGACCGTCCGGATGATTCAGGCCGCCCTGAAAGACCGGGACATCGAGGCCCGCGGCAACGGCAAGGAGCCGATCTCCGACGAGGAGATCCTGTCGCTGCTCCAGAAGATGATCAAGCAGCGCACCGAATCGGCCGCGGTCTACGAGCAGGGCGGCCGGCCGGAACTCGCCGCCAACGAGCGCGCCGAGATCGCCATCGTCGAGACGTTCCTGCCGAAGCAGATGGACGAGACCGAGACGAAGGCCGCGGTCGAGGCGGCGATCCTCGAGACCGGCGCGGCCGGCCCGAAGGACATGGGCAAGGTGATCGCCGCCCTGAAGGGCACCTTCGCGGGCCGCATGGATTTCGGCAAGGCGAGCGGCCTGGTGAAGGCCGCGCTGGCGGCGAAGGGCTGAACCTCTCCCCGCAATCCTCCACCGGATTCCGGGCGTGTGAGGGACTCGGTCACGCCTCTCGCGCTATAGGAGCGGGTTCACGCAACCCGTCCCAGGCCCCGTGCGCTATCCGCCCCACATCCTGGAAGAGATCCGTTCCCGGCTGCCGGCCTCGTCGGTGGTCGGCCGCCGCGTGCAGTTGAAGAAGGCCGGCCGCGAGTGGCGCGGCCTGTCGCCGTTCAACGCCGAGAAGACGCCGTCCTTCTACGTGAACGATCAGAAGCAGTTCTACCACTGCTTCTCGTCCTCCAAGCACGGGGACATCTTCACCTTCCTGATGGAGACGGAGGGCCTCAGCTTCCCCGAGGCGGTCGAGCGGCTGGCGGGCGAGGCCGGCGTCAGCCTGCCGGCGCCCACCGAGGACAACCGGGCCAGCGAGCAGAAGCGGTCCGGGGCGATCGAGGTCATGGAGATGGCCGCGCGCTGGTTCGAGGAGCGCCTGCAATCCGGCCAGGGCAGCGAGGCCCGCGCCTATCTCGAGCGGCGCGGGTTGCGGGACGAGACGCAGCGCGCCTTCCGCCTCGGCTACGCGCCGGGCGAGCGCTACGCCCTGCGCGACCACCTCGCCGGTCAAGGCGTCGAGAAGGCGCGGATGGTCGAACTTGGCCTGCTCGCGGCGGGGGAGGGGGTCTCCGTCCCCTACGACTATTTCCGCGACCGGGTGATGTTCCCGATCACCGACACCCGCGGCCGGGTCGTGGCCTTCGGCGGCCGGGCGCTCGCCAAGGAGGTGCGCGCCAAGTACCTCAACTCGCCGGAGACGCCGCTCTTCCACAAGGGCCGGACGCTCTACAACCTGCACGGCGCCCGCAAGGCCGCGCATGATCGCGGCTCGATCATCACGGTGGAGGGCTACGTCGACGTCATCGCCATGACGCTCGCCGGCCATCCCGAGACGGTGGCGCCGCTGGGCACCGCTCTCACCGAGGACCAGCTCGGGCTGCTCTGGCGCCACGCCGACGAGCCGATCCTGTGCTTCGACGGCGACAAGGCCGGCCAGCGGGCGGCCTTCCGGGCCCTCGACATCGCGCTGCCGCTCCTCGAGCCCGGCCGCTCGCTGCGGATCGCGCTGCTGCCGGGCGGCCAGGATCCGGACGACCTGCTGCGCTCGGGCGGCCCGACGGCCATCGACCAGGTGCTCGCGGCCGCGCTTCCCCTCTCGGAGCTGCTGTGGCGGCGCGCCCTCGAGGCGGGACCGGTCGACACGCCGGAGCGCCGCGCCGGCCTGACCCAGACCCTGCGCACCACCGTCGCGACGATCCGCGACGAGACCGTGCGGCGCTACTATCGCGACGATGTCGAGGAGCGCCTGCGCGGCCTGTCGCCCCGCGCCAACCGCGCCGCCGGCGCGGCCCCGCGCGGACGCCAGCGCTTCGCCCGGCCCGGCGAGCCCGTCTCGCCGCGCATCACCGGGAGCCCGAGTCCCTCGGTGACGGCCTCGGCGGGCTTCACGGGCGCTGCCCCGGTGCGCGAGGCGGTGATCGTCGGCACCCTGCTGGCCCATCCCGAGATGATGGCGGAGTTCGGCGAGGAGGCGGCCGAGCTCGACTTCGCCGATCCCGACGCCCGGGCGCTGCTGTCGGTCTTGCTGGCCTGCGCGGCCGAGGACGAGCACGCGGCGCCCGAGGTGTTGCAGAACCGCATCAATCGCGCCGGACTCACAGGGGCGGCCGACCGGATCCTCGCCCTGGCCCGCTCGCGGGACCGCACGACCCTGGCCCCGCACGCCGATCCTGCCCACCGCGCAGACGCGCTCCGACAGGCGATGATCTTGCACCGGCAGGCAGGAGCGCTACATAGCGAACTTCGCGAAGCACGGCAGGCGTTTGAGGACGATCCGACCGATGCCGGGTGGGCATGGCTCTGCGAAGTGAAGGCGAGGCTGGAAACCGTCATCGCCGCCGAGGCGGAGGCCGATGCACCGGTGTCGAGCGACTCGACGGCCGTGTGATGCCTGTGTCATGGCGGTGGCGGGGTGACGTGTCCCGCCATAGTTAACAATCGGTCAAGCCTCGGGCTTGCATACGGAAACCGACGACTCACGGCGACCGGAGCGATCCGGCGCCGATCTCATACAGCGGCGCCGACGGCGTGGACTGGCCTCATCGGGGCCTCCGCTACGCGCCGCGTGCGAAACAATAGGCTGATCATGGCGACGAAGGCAACGGAACGGGACGAGACGGACGCTGCCCCCGAGCAGCAGACCGACGGGCCGCTCCTCGACCTGACGGATGCTTCGGTCAAGCGGATGGTCAAGCTCGCCAAGAAGCGCGGCTACGTGACCTATGAGGAGGTCAACGAGGTGCTGCCCGAGGGGCAGTCCGATCCGGACCAGCTCGAGGACGTGCTCTCGCAGCTCTCCGAGATGGGCATCAACGTCGTCGAGGCCGAGGAGACCGACGAGGCCGCGGGCGAGAAGGCCGCGGACGGCGAGGAGGAGGAGGCCGAAGGCGGCGAGGTCGCCGAGGTCGCGCCGGCGCGCGCCGTCGCGGTCGCCACGACCACCAAGGAGCCGACCGACCGCACCGACGATCCGGTGCGCATGTACCTGCGCGAGATGGGCTCGGTGGAGCTCCTGTCCCGCGAGGGCGAGATCGCCATCGCCAAGCGCATCGAGGCCGGCCGCGAGGCGATGATCGCGGGCCTCTGCGAGAGCCCGCTGACCTTCCAGGCGATCATCATCTGGCGGGACGAGCTCGTGGAGGGCAAGGTCCTCCTGCGCGACATCATCGACCTCGAGGCGACCTACGCGGGCCCGGACGGCAAGAACGCGCCGCAGATCGCCGAGGGCGAGGACGGCGGGGACGACGCGGAGCCGCCCGCGCCGCCGGAGGGTGGCGACGACGAGGACGACCTCGAGAACAACGTCTCGCTCGCCGCCATGGAGGCGGAGATCAAGCCGCGGGTCCTCGAGACCTTCGACGCGATCGCCGCGAACTACCGCAAGCTGCGCAAGTTCCAGATCGAGGGCACCGAGCGCAAGGCCGCCGGCGAGCAGAACACCCCGGCCCAGAACCAGAAGCAGATCGAGCTCAAGGACATCGTCGTCGCCGACGTGAAGTCCCTGTCTCTGAACAACAACCGCATCGAGGCGCTGGTCGGCCAGCTCTACTCGATCAACAAGCAGCTGATCGGCCACGAGGGTCGGCTGATGCGCTTCGCCGAGAGCCACGGCGTGGCCCGCGACGAGTTCCTGCGCCACTACCAGGGCTACGAGCTCGATCCGAACTGGATGGAGCGCGTCGGTACGCTCGGCGGCAAGGGCTGGAAGAACCTGGTCGAGCGCGGCTCGAGGCAGGTGGCGGAGCTGCGCGCGCAGATCCTCGACCTCGCCTCGGAGACGGGCCTGGAGATCGGCGAGTACCGCCGCATCGTCAACATGGTCCAGAAGGGCGAGCGCGAGGCCCGGCAGGCCAAGAAGGAGATGATCGAGGCGAACCTGCGCCTCGTGATCTCGATCGCCAAGAAGTACACGAACCGCGGCCTGCAGTTCCTGGATCTGATCCAGGAGGGCAACATCGGCCTGATGAAGGCGGTCGACAAGTTCGAGTACCGCCGCGGCTACAAGTTCTCGACCTACGCGACGTGGTGGATCCGGCAGGCGATCACCCGCTCGATCGCCGACCAGGCCCGGACCATCCGCATCCCGGTGCACATGATCGAGACGATCAACAAGATCGTCCGCACGTCGCGCCAGATGCTGCACGAGATCGGCCGCGAGCCGACCCCGGAGGAGTTGGCCGAGAAGCTGGCCATGCCGCTGGAGAAGGTCCGCAAGGTCCTGAAGATCGCCAAGGAGCCGATCTCCCTCGAGACGCCTATCGGCGACGAGGAGGACAGCCACCTCGGCGACTTCATCGAGGACAAGAACGTCGTCCTGCCGATCGACGCGGCGATCCAGTCGAACCTGCGCGAGACCACGACGCGCGTGCTCGCCTCGCTCACGCCCCGCGAGGAGCGCGTGCTGCGCATGCGCTTCGGCATCGGCATGAACACCGACCACACCCTGGAGGAAGTCGGCCAGCAGTTCTCGGTGACCCGCGAGCGCATCCGCCAGATCGAGGCGAAGGCGCTGCGGAAGCTGAAGCATCCCTCGCGCAGCCGGAAGCTCAGGAGCTTCCTGGACAACTGAGCCCGCGCCGCGAACCGCGCGGCGCTTCCCCGTCGCCCGCGTTGCCACGGTGCCGCGCGGCATCCAGTCTGGCGCCATGCTCGAACGCCGCCCGCCAACGCCCGGATCCCCGACGGCCTTCGCGGACGGCTCGGAGGCCGACGACGTGCCCTTCGGCGCGCTCCAGCCCTCCGTGGGCATCCGCGACTGGCTTCTCGGCGAGGGCGCGCGGATGCCCAACGCCGAGGAGATGCTGGCCGGGCTCGCCGAGCGCCTGATCGCGATCGGCGTGCCGGTGGACCGGGCCTCCACGGCGATCGACACCCTGCACTCGGAATATGCCGGCGTCGGCCGCATCTGGACGCGGGACGGCGGCACCACCGTGCGGCTGTTCCCCCACGGGGCCCGCTCGACGGACGCGTACCTCAACAGCCCGTTCCACACGGTCCACGAGACCGGCGAGTGGCTGATCCTCGACCTGTCGAAGACCCCGGACGACGCCTACGCGATCGTTCCCGACCTGAAGGCCGGCGGCTACACCCACTACGTCGTGGCGCCCCTGTTCTTCACGAACGGCACGCAGAACGGCATCACCTTCGCCACGCGGGCCCCCGAGGGGTTCCGGGACGACGACATCGCGATCCTCCGCTTCGTCATGCCGGCGCTGGCGGCCGTGATGGAGATGCGCGTCCTCAACAAGCAGCTCGACCACGTGCTCCGGCTCTATGTCGGCGACGAGCCGCACCGGGCGATCCTGGCCGGCGACATTCGCCGCGGGCAGGTGACCCGGATCCGCTCGGCGATCCTGTTCGCCGACATGCGCGACTACACCCGCACCACCGCCGACATGACGCCGGAGGAGGCGGTGGGCCTGCTCAACGTGTTCTTCGACTGCCTCGTGCCGCCGATCGAGCGTGAGGGCGGCGAGGTCCTGAAGTATCTCGGCGACGGCCTGCTGGCGATCTTCCGGGAAACCGGCGACGATCTGGGCGGCGCGGCCAAGGGCGCGCTCACGGCGGCCCAGCACGCCCTGGCGGCCCTCGACGAGGCGAACGCCCTGCACCAGTTCCCGGTGCCGGTGGCCGCCGGCATCGCGCTCCACCACGGCGAGGCCGCCTACGGCAATGTCGGGTCCGGCTCACGCCTCGACTTCACGGTGATCGGCCGCGACGTGAACCTCGCGAGCCGCATCGCGCAGCTGAACCGCGCCCTCGGCGAGCCGCTGCTGATGTCGAAGCCCTTCGTGGACTTCCTCTGGGGAGACCCGATCCCAATGGGAGAGCACCGGCTCAACGGCTTCGACGAGCCCATGGCGGTGTTCCGGCCGAAATTCCTGCGGCCGCGCAAGTCCAGCTGAGCGGCCCTCCGATCGGACCCGACGTCACGCGGCGCTCGCGGAGATCCGCCGCGATCTAAGGCTCGCGGGCGATCCGCGCGCGGTGCGTGTCACCACGTCGGCACGAACGGCAGAGCGTAGGGTGTGTGCCGGCAACCCCAGACCGGATCGATCATCTGCGCCATCACGTCCCGGGCCAGGGCGCCGGCGCGTATTGCGACCTCCCGCGGGACATGCGCTCGCTCGAGGATCTTCAGGCAGGCATGTCCGCAGGCGCTGAACTGGCCGCTGTGGTACGCGTTGAGGGCGAACTCGTCGAGCAAACCATACTCGTAGACCCACGGGTTCAGGGAGATGCCCTCGCTGGGAAGCTCGAGAGCCAAGCCCGCCTCGGCGTAACGATAGCCTTCCGCGAACCGCTTCCTCAGCCTGCAGAATCGGCTGGCCCCGTGGCGCGCCTCCGCCCGTCCCGGACGGATTGCGGTGGCGCGCTCGTAGAGCTGCAGCACCCTGTCCTCCGGCTCGTCGAGGCGCTCCGCGTTCACCGCGGCCATCAGCAAGTTGAAATAGACCTCCTCGTCCCACCCGCCGAGATCGGCCCGCTTCAGGAAGCAGGCGAGCGCTTTCCGGTACTCGCCGGCGGCGTCGTAGGTGGTGCCGAGGTACATCGTGTACCGGGCGATCATGAAGGGGTCCGTCTCGACCGCCAGCGCCTTCTCGAGGACGGCGATATCCCGCGCGTCCGCCGTCGCGTCGCGGTGGCGGGCACCGTCGTCGCCCCGACGCATCGCGAGGGGGAGGATCGGTGTCTCTGTCACGCCGGGGCAGCTGAGGAATTCGTGCAGGACGCCCCGGTAACGCCAGTTCTCCCGGGTGCTGACCAGCTGGTTGCGCCAGTACCGCGTGTGCGCGTCGATGATCTCGAACCGATAGCCGGGCGCACGCAGCTTCGGCATCGTGAAGTCCGCCGGGATGATCAGCTCATCGTCGGCGTCGATGATCAATGCGTACTGCGCGTGACGCCGCGCGAGTTTCAAGGCCTCGTTCCGGTTGAAGGCGAAATCAACCCAGGGGCGCTCGACCAGGGCACCCGGTATGTCCGCGAGCGCGGCACGGACGACATCCTGGGTTCCATCCGTCGAGCCGGTATCGACGACGATCCAATGATCGATGATCGGACGAACAGAATCGAGGCAACGGCGGATAACGTGGGCCTCGTCCTTCACGATCATAGACAAACAGATCGTCGATCCGCGATTCTTCATACCGAAGCCGTCCCGTCGTGCGCTCACGCGTCGGATGCGCAGTCATGAACGCTCCTAGCATTGCCGGAATGCGCTGACAAAACAAACATATCCTTCTGCAAAATTTGGATTAAATATATGAAACGACATATAATCGGCCAGTTATATATAAATACTCCGGCTCACGGTCTTATGACTGCAAATACCCGCGACCGATAGACTGATCGAGCGGATCAGGAGACACCCGCCATCGGGCTGGCACGAGGCCCGAACGCCGTAGGTCATCGGCGCGGGCGTTGGGCCCGCAGCCGATCCCGTGGTGCAGGCCCGGGGCCCGCCACAGGCGCGCCTCGACCAGACAGATCAGCGTCGATCTCCGGCCGCTTCAGCCCCTGAGCGTCATCGTGCTGCCGGAGATGCCGAAATCGCGCAGACGCCTGAGGAACGACATGCCCAGCAGGCTCGTCGACAGGAGCCCGCGCGGGATCACGACCGCATCGACGTCCCGGACCGTGATCGATCCGATCTGCACGATGGCGATCCGGATCGGCGCCACGCGGACCGTGCCGTTCGCGGTGTTCCAGACGCGGGTGAAATCGGTCGGAGTGATCCGGATCCCGATCCGCGCGGCATCCTCCTCGGAGAACGCGCAGGCGCTCGCTCCCGTATCGACCATCATCGGCAGCGAGCGGCCGTCCAGCAGCGCGTTGACGAAGAAGTGGCCGTTGCGCCCGGCCTGGAGAGCCACGCCGGCGGCGTCGACTGCGGGAACGGGCTCCGGCGGCGGCGTGACGGCGAGGGCCACCGGCGCCGGCCTCATGCCGTCGCGCAGCTTCAAGGCGGCCGTGACACCGAGGAAACCGAGCAGGCAGATCAATAGGATTGCGCGCACGCGAGTCCGCCCGTGACGTGGAGTGCCGGCGACCGGAGACGTTCCGGAATCCCGGTGATGAGATGCTAGACCGGTGAAGGGATGATGCGCGATCGCGGTCGCCGCCGCGGCGCGCGCGCCGATTCCGCTCCGCTTGGTGTCCAGATCGTCACCGGGATCGGCGGATTGTCGCGGGAACGACTGGATGCTCGCGGCGCGGGGTTGACCGGCAGCGGCCGGGGAGCCACATCTGCGTCTGTTCCAGGGAGATCCCCGGCAAGGGGCTGAGAAACCGCTGGCACGTCCGTCAGGACCTGCGGCGCGGAAATCCTTCGAACCTGATCCGGCTCATACCGGCGTAGGGATTGGACCGCGGCCGCCTGAAAGGCAGGCCACAGCTTCTCACCGAAGCGCACGGCCCGATCTCCGCGACGGCAATCCGCGGAGATGATTGTGCCCCTCGACCGACCCGCCTCACCGATCGGCCGCCGCCGCAACCCGGACGGCAGCGTCGCGCCGGCGACCCTTCCGGCGCGGACGGACGTCGCCGTGGTCGGCGGCGGGCTGATCGGGCTGTCGATCGCGTGGCGCCTCGCCCGGGCCGGCCGCGCCGTGACGGTGCTGGAGCGGGACACGATCGGGGCGGGCGCGAGCCTCGCGGCCACCGGCATGCTGGCCCCGGCCGCCGAGCACGAGCCGGGCTCCGATCCGCTGCTCCCTCTCGCCCTGGACTCGCTGCGGCTCTGGCCCGAGTTCCGCGACGCCCTGGAGGCCGAGTCCGGCCGGGCGATCGACTACCGCGCCGACGGCACCCTGGTGCTGGCGGTCGGCCGCGACGAGGTCGAGCGCCTGCGCTTCCGCTACGACCTTCAGCGCCGCTCGGGACTCGAGGCCACGTGGCTGCCGGGCAGCGAGGTGCGGCGCCTGGAGCCGGGCCTGCGCCCCTCCGTCACCGCCGGGATCCATTGTCCGCGCGACCATCAGGTCGATCCTCGCCTAGTCATGGACGCCCTCACCGAGGCCTGCCGCCGCGCCGGAGTGATCCTGGCGGAGCGGACCCCCGTCACCGCCCTGGACTGGTCGGGTGGCCGCGTGACCGGGATCCGCGCCGGCGACCGCGTCGTGTCGGCTGAGACCGTCATCCTCGCCTCCGGCGCCTGGAGTGGGGAGGGCGGCCTGCTGCCCGACGCGCTCGCCCTTCCGGTCCGCCCGCTGAAGGGCCAGTCCCTGGCCCTGCGCACCACCGCCCGGACCGGTACCCTGGCGCGGATGGTCTGGACCGAGCAGGTCCACATGGCCCCGAAGAGCGACGGCCAGCTCGTCGTGGGCGCGACCGTGGAGGATTGTGGCTTCCGTCCCGGCGTCACCGCGGGCGGGCTCTACGCCCTGCTGGAGGGCGCCCGCCGGGTGCTGCCCGGCATCGAGGAGATGGAGGTGGAGGCTGTGTGGAGCGGCTACCGACCGACTTCGGACGACGACGCACCGATCCTCGACGCGATCGCCCCTGGCCTCGTCGCCGCCACCGGGCATCACCGCAACGGCTACCTGCTCGCCCCGGTCACCGCCGACGCGATCGCCGCGCTGGTGCTGCGCGGCGCGCTGCCGGAGGTGGCGCGTCCCTTCACCCGCGCGCGCTTCGGCCAGCCGGAAGCGCTGAGGGCCTCGGCATGAAACTCCTGGTCAACGGTGAGCCGCGCGAGTGCGCGGTCGAGACGGTGGACGCCCTGTTCCGCCTCGAGGCGGAGGAGAGCAGTATCGAGAGTCCGCAGGGTGTCGCCATCGCGCTGAACGGCCGCGTTCTGCGCCGCCGGGACTGGGGCGAGACACCGGTCGCGGAGGGCGACCGGGTCGAGATCGTCCGCGCCATGCAGGGAGGTTGAGCATGGACCAGAGTCACACGCCGCCGCGCCCCGAGGGTGGGGATGACAGCCTGACCATCGCCGGGGTGAGGCTGTCGTCCCGGCTGTTCATCGGCACCGCCGGCTACCCGACGCAGGCGATCATGCGCGACGCCGTCGCGGCGAGCGGCGCCGACGTGGTCACCGCCTCGATCCGCCGGGTCTCGCTGCAGGGCCACGGCTCGGACACGGTCAAGATCCTGAAGGGCAAGCGCTTCCTGCCGAACACCGCCGGCTGCGAGACGGCCCGGGACGCGATCATGACCGCCGAGCTCGCCCGCGAGGCGCTCGACACCAACTGGATCAAGGTCGAGGTGATCGGCGACCGCGAGACGCTCTACCCGGACGTGATGGAGCTGATCGAGGCCTGCCGCCATCTCGTGGACGACGGCTTCGTCGTGCTGCCCTACTGCAACGACGACCCGATCGTGTGCCAGCGCCTGGAGGATCTCGGCTGCGCCGCGGTGATGCCCATGGGCTCGCTGATCGGCTCCGGGATGGGTGTCGCCAATCCGGCCAACTTGGAGCTGATCTGCCGCCGGGCGACGGTGCCGGTGGTGGTCGATGCCGGCATCGGCACCGCATCGGACGCGGTGATCGCCATGGAACTCGGCGCCTCCGCCTGCCTCATCAACACCGCCGTGGCCAAGGCCGACGATCCGGTGCGGATGGCTCGCGCCATGGGCCGGGCCGTGGAGGCCGGGCGCGACGCCTACCTCGCCGGGCGGATCCCCCGCCGCGGCCGGGCCGAGCCGTCGAGCCCGCAGCTCGGCCTCGTCGGCTCGTGAGGGCGCTGCCGTCGCCGCTGCTCGCGGTGACGGACCGGCACGGGCATCCGCGGCCCCTCGCCGAGACCGTCCAGGCGGTCCTCGACGGCGGCGGGCGCTGGATCTGGTTCCGCGACAGGGACCTGGAGGCGGATGCCCGCCTGCGCCTCGGCGCGCGCGTGGCCGAGCGCGTGCGAGCCGCGAACGGCGTCCTGACGATCGGAGGCGACGTCGCGCTCGCGCGCGCCCTCGGTGCCGACGGCGTGCATCTCGGCGGCGGCTCGGGACCGGAGGTGATCGCGGCGGCGCGGGCCACCCTGGGCGCGGCTGCGCTCATCGGCGTTTCCGCGCACGCGCCGCACGAGGCCGCGGCCGCCGCGCGGGCCGGCGCCGACTACGTGACCCTCAGCCCCATCTTCACGACCACGAGCAAGCCCGGTTACGGACCGGCTCTCGGACCGGAGGGCCTCGCCGCCGCACGCGCGGCGGGCCTGCCGATCGTGGCTCTGGGCGGTGTCGGTCCGGAGGTAATCGGGGCCTGTCGCGCGGCGGGGGCGGCGGGCTTCGCCGTCATGGGCGGCCCGATGCGGGCGATGGATCCGGCCGAGGCGACCCGGGCGCTCCTGAAGGCCTGGGGCGCAGCGGAGTCTTCAGCGGCTCGGACAGCCACGTAGAAATCTGCCCCCGTCCCGGCGAGCGCAGCGGAGCAAGACGGCCGATGCTGTGGTTGCTCTAGGCGTTGGACGGTCCGTAGGGCGGGCGCGGGATCGCCCGGTGCGCCGCGCGCAGCGCAGCCGACCAGCGCTCGCGCAGATCGTGGAAGTAGCCCTCGCCGGCCTCGATCCGGTGGTTCACCTCGAGCGTCAGCGCGTTCCGGCGAGCGACGGCGATGTCGATCGGCAGGCCGACGCCCAGATTGGAGCGCATGGTCGAATCCATCGAGACCAAGCTCACCTTGAGGGCGTCGTAGAGGTCGGTCGTGTACTTCACGGCGCGGTCGAGGATCGGCTTGCCGTACTTGTGCTCACCGATCTGGAGGAACGGCGCGTCGGTGCTGCACTCGATGAAATTGCCGGCGGAGTAGATCAGGTACAGCCGCATCTCGCCGGTGCCGATCTGGCCGCCGAACAGCAGCGAGATCGAGAACCGGATATTGGCCGCCTCGAACCCGTCCTTCTCGATGGCGCGCACCCGCCGGATGGCCCGGCCGATCAGCTGCGCCGCCTGGAACATCGTCGGCGCCTCGACGAGCTTCTGCGGCGGCTCACCCTCCTCCTCGCCGGGCACGCCCTCCTGGAGCAGGCTGAGCACCGACTGGGTGATCGAGAGGTTGCCCGCGGAGGCGAGCATCATCACCCGCTCGCCCGGCACGTTGAAATGGTGGAGCTTGCGGTAGGTCGAGATGTCGTCGAGCCCCGCATTGGTGCGGGTATCGGCGACCATGACCAGCCCTTCCTCCACCAGGACACCGACGCAGTAGGTCATCGTTTTCGGGCTCTCGTGCGGTCGGCGGACCGGGGTCGGGACGGTCAGGATTGAGCGGCGGCCCTGCCTTGCTCGACCCGCAGCTTCACGTCCAGTGTTTCGGTGCCACCGCCGGTCCGGCTGCCGCGGATCGGCGCCGCCCCGAGATAGTCCAGGCCGGTGGCGACGCGGATGTAGTTGTCCGTCGGGCTGACATCGTAGCACGGGTCGAACGCCACCCAGCCGAGATCCGGCACCAGGGCCTCGACCCAGCCGTGGGGCGCCTCGACATCCGCCTGCCCGTCCTCCCGGGCCCGGTAGCCGGCGACGTAGCGCGCCGGGATGCCGATGTGGCGGGCGGCGGCGATGAGCACGTGGGCGAGATCCTGGCAGATTCCGCGGCCCGCCGCGAACGCCTTGCCGGCCGGCACCGCGCCGCTCGCGGGACCGGGCTCGTGGGCCACAGCACCGTGGACCGCCCCCATCAGCCGGTGGAGTCGGGCCAAGGTCGCACCGTCGTCCTCGGCGGCGACGCGCTCCGCGAAGGCGTGCAACTCCGGGCTCGCGGCGCACAGGTCCGTGTCGCGCAGGTAGAACTCGTCCGGCAGGCGCTCCACCGTGCCACGCACGACGCCGTGCGTGTCGTCGGTGTCGACCTCGCCGGTGACCCGGATGGTCAGGGCGTCGGCCGGCTCGTCCGGGGTGAACCAGTGGACGACGTTGCCGAACCCGTCCTCGCGGGCGGTCAGCCGCCCGTCGACGGTGGTGTCGATCCGCCACCCGCGGACGTACTGCCCATCATGGTCGCGCGGCGTCAGCCGCAGGACCTGCACGAGCCCGCGGGCGGGCTGCTCGTACGTGTAGATGGTCTCGTGAACCACGCGGATGCGCATGCGCCGTCCTGTCCGTCCTGTTCAGCCGACCAGATACTGCTTCGCGATCGCCTCGCCCACCTTGTTGTTCTCGGCGATGAACGCCTCGACGAACTCGTGCAGCCCGGTGGCGAAGACCCGGTCGATATCCTCGCCCTCCAGCTTCGCCAACATGTTTCCGGCGAGGCGCTGGCTCGGGCCCCGGCGGCCGTAGGCGTCGGCGATCAGGTCGAGATACTCGACGATCACGCCGTAGCAGTTCGCGAAGGAGCGCGGCATCTGCTTGTTGAGCATCAGGAGGTCGGCCACCAGCAGCGGCTTGATGCTCTCCCGGTAGACCCAGTGGTAGGCGTTGAACGCCGACACTTCGCGCAGGATCGTGGTCCACTGGAAGTAGTCGAGGCTGCCGCCCACCGTCTCGTCGTGCGGCAGCAGGATCTGGTACTTCACGTCGAGGATGCGGGCGGTGTTGTCCGCCCGCTCGATCGCCGTGCCGAGCCGGGTGAACCAGAAGGCGTCGTTGCGCAGCATCGTCCGGAACGCCGAGCCGTCGAAGGTCAGCGAGACGGTCTTCACCCAGTCGAGGAAGCGGCCGAACTCGTCGCGGTTCAGGTCTTTGCCGGCGTAGTTGCGCAGCTCCAGCCACGCGCCGTTGATCGCGTCCCACATCTCGGTGGTGAGCGCCGTGCGCACCGAGCGGGCATTCTCGCGGGCCGCCTCGATGCAGGAGCGGATCGAGGACGGGTTGTGCGGGCTGAAGGCCAGGAAGTCGCAGACCGTGTCGGCGTTGATCGCGCTGTAATGGGTCTTGAACGCGTCGGGGTCGCCGGCCGAGGCGAGGGCCGATTCCCACTCGTTGCTCCCGCCGCCGCCGTAGCTCGTCGGCAGCGACGCGAATCGGTGCGCCGCGTCGAGGATGCGGGCGACGAAGTCGGCGCGCTCGACGTAGCGGGAGAGCCAGAAGAGGTTGTCGGCAGTCCTGGAGAGCATCGGTCTTCAGCCAAGTCGTGCGGACCACGGTGTCCGCGCCTCGGAACGTCCGGATATCGCGGAGCTCAGGCGTCGAGCACCCAGGTATCCTTGGTGCCACCGCCCTGGCTGGAATTGACCACCAGGGAGCCTTCCTTCAGCGCCACCCGGGTCAGGCCGCCCGGAACGATGCGGATCTTGTCGGCCCCACACAGCACGAAGGGCCGCAGGTCGACGTGGCGGGGCGCGACGCCCGAGGCCACGAAGGTCGGGCAGGTGGAGAGCGACAGGGTCGGCTGGGCGATGAACCCGTCCGGGGCGTGCTTGAGCTTCTTGGCGAAGTCGTCGAGCTCGCGCTTGCTGGCATGCGGCCCGACCAGCATCCCGTAGCCGCCCGAACCGTTGACCTCCTTCACCACCAGGTCGGACAGGTTGTCCATCACGTACGCGAACGCGTCCTTCTCGCGGCACCGATAGGTCGGCACGTTGTGCAGGATCGGCTCCTCGCCGGTGAAGAACTTCACGATCTCCGGCATGTAGCTGTAGACCGCCTTGTCGTCCGAGATGCCGGTCCCGACCGCGTTGGCGAGGGTGACCGAACCGCGCTCGTAGGCGTTCATCAGGCCGGGCACGCCGAGCACCGAGTCCGGGCGGAAGACCAGCGGGTCGAGGAAGTCGTCGTCGAGGCGGCGGTAGATGACGTCGACCTTCCGCGGCCCCTCGGTTGTGCGCATGTAGACGACGTCGTCCTTGGTGAAGAGGTCGGACGCCTCCACCAGCTCGACGCCGAGCTTGTCGGCCAGGAACGAGTGCTCGTAGAACGCGGAATTGTAGCGTCCGGGGGTCAGCAGCACGACGGTCGGGTCCCGGGTCGCCGAGCCCGGCGCGAGGCTGCGCAGGGTGGCGAGCAGGGCGTCCGGGTAGTTCTCCACCGGCGCGACCCGGTGCTTCGAGAACAGGTCCGGGAACAGGCGCAGCATCACCTCCCGGTTCTCCAGCATGTAGGAGACGCCCGACGGGATGCGGGCGTTGTCCTCCAGCACGAAGAAATCGTTCTCGCCGGTCCGGACGATGTCGATGCCGGCGATGTGCACGTAGAGGTCGTGCGGCACGCGGAAGGACCGCATCTCCATGCGGTAATGGGCGTTGCGGTAGACGAGGTCGGCCGGGATGATGCCGGCCTTGATGCATTCCTGGGCGCCGTAGATGTCCTTCAGGAACAGGTTGATGGCGGTGACCCGCTGCGTCAGCCCGCGCTCCAGGAAGGCCCATTCCGGCTTGGTGATCACCCGGGGGATGATGTCGAACGGGATCAGCCGCTCGGTCGACTCGTTGTCGCCGTAGACCGCGAAGGTGATGCCGATCCGGCGGAACAGCAGCTCGGCCTGGCTGCGGCGGGTGTTGAAATGCTCGGGCGGCGTGGAGTCGAGCCAGGCCTTGAGCTGGCCGTAGGCGTCGCGGACGGCCGCCGGATCGGCCGCGCCGATCCCGTTCATCTCGTCGAAGGCCGTCACCGCCATCTCGCTCCTCCCGTACGCTCCCGCTCTTGAGGCAAGAGGCGCGCCACCCGATCATGGCTATATCCGCGGGCGATAACGCTCAAGGCGGCCGGAGGATCAGATCAACTTCAGGCCTTTCAGGCTGGCGTGACCGTTTCGGCCGAGGATCACGTGGTCGTGGACCACGATCTTGAGCGGCGCCAGGACGGCCACGATCTCGCGGGTCATCGCCACGTCGGCCGCCGACGGGGCCGGGTCGCCGGACGGGTGGTTGTGGGCCAGGATGATGGCCGTCGCCGACAGTTCGAGCGCCCGGCGGGCGACCTCGCGCGGGTAGACCGGCGTGTGGTCGACGGTGCCGCGTCCCTGCACCTCGTCGGCGATGAGGTGGTTGCGCTTGTCGAGGAACAGGACGCGGAACTCCTCGCGCGGGGCGAACGCCATGGTGGCGCGCAGATACTCGTGCAGCGCGCTCCACGAGCCCAGGAGCGCGCGCTCGCGGATCGCGCCCCGGGCCAGCCGCCGCGCCGCGGCCTCGATCACCTTGAGGTCGGACGCAACCCCGGCGCTCACGCCCTCCACTTCCATGAGCCGCGCCGGCTCGGCGCTGACCACCTCGGCGAAGCTGCCGAACCGGGCGACCAGCGCCTTGGCGAGGGGCTTCACGTCGCGCCGGGGAATCGCCCGGAACAGGACGAGCTCCAGCAGCTCGTAATCGGGCAGCGCGTCGGGCCCCGCGGCGGAGAACTTCTCCCGCAGGCGGTCGCGATGGCCGTGGTAGTGCGGCGTCTCCTTCTCGACCGGCGACGGGGCGGCGCTGTCGGCGAACAGCCCCGCCTCACCGTCGTCCTGCCGCTCGGGCACGGTCGGTCAGGCGGCCGGGTTGACGGGCTGGTGCAGCCCCTTCGGCGAGATCGTGAAGATCTCGACGCCGGTCTCGGTGACACCGACCGTGTGCTCGAACTGGGCGGAGAGCGAGCGGTCGCGGGTCACGGCGGTCCAGCCGTCGCCCAGGACCTTCACGGCGGGCCGGCCCAGATTGATCATCGGCTCGATCGTGAAGAACTGGCCGGGTTTGAACGGCACGTCGTAGCTGGCCTCGACGTAGTGCAGGATCGTGGGCGCGTCGTGGTAGGTGCGCCCGAGGCCGTGGCCGCAGAAATCGCGCACCACCGAGCAACGCTCGCCCTCGGCGTAGGACTGGATCGCCCGGCCGATGTCGTTGGTCGATCCGCCGGGCTTCACAGCGGCGACGCCCCGCATCAACGCCTCGTAGGTGATCTCGCACAGGCGCTGGGCCTTGCGCGGCACCTCGCCGACATAGGCCATCCGGCTCGAATCACCGTGCCAGCCGTCGAGGATCAGGCAGATGTCGAGGTTGACGATGTCGCCCTCGCGCAGCGGCTTGTCGTTGGGGATGCCGTGGCAGACCACGTGGTTGATCGAGGTGCAGATCGACTTCGGGTAGCCGCGATAGAGCAGCGACGCCGGATAGGCGCCGTGGTCCATGGCGAAGGTGTAGGCGAGCCTGTCGAGCTCCTCGGTGGTGACACCGGGCTGCGTCGCCTCCATCAGCAGGTCGAGGGCCTCGGCGGTGAGCCGCCCCGCCCGGCGCATGCCCTCGAAGCCCTCGGGACCGTGGATCGGCGGTTCCGGGGCGCGGCGCGCACCCTGCGCACTGGCCTGTTCCTGCTGCATGGTCGGGACTTTTTTCGCGGCGGCGTCAATCGGGCTTCGCCCTATGTACGGCGCGGGGCCCGCGAGTCCAAGCCGCATCGGTCGTAGGTCGGGCGAGGCTTGCGCCAGTCGCGGGGCTGGCGGCATAAGCGGCCGCGAGACGCCCGGGAGCGCGCTGGCAGATTCGCCGCGCGGTCGGTCGCGGGGCAGGCGAGGGCCGGATGGCAGGCAAGGCGGTACCGCACTTCCACAACGAGCCGGGCGTGCCGGTGATCACCGTGGGCGTGAAGGAGTTCATGTGCATCGGCGCGCTGCCGCCGTTCGACCACCCGCACGTGTTCCTCGACATGGGCGCCGACAGCGAGATCATCTGCCAGTACTGCTCGACGCTCTACCGCTACCGGGCCGGCCTGAAGGCCGACGAGGCGGAGCCGCAGGCCTGCGTGTGGCGGGACGACGCCAAGGTCGCGGCGGAGTAGGCGCCGCCCACCGTGCCTTCTGGCAGTCCATCACTGCGGATCGGGATCGTCGGGGCCGGGATCGGCGGCCTGACGGCGGCGCTGGCGCTGTCGGATGCCGGCCACGCCGTCACGGTGATCGAGCGCCGGACCGGCTTCAGCGAAGTCGGGGCCGGGATCCAGATCTCGCCCAACGCGAGCCGGGTTCTGGCGGGCCTCGGGCTCTCCGCGGCGCTGCGCCGGGCGGCGAGCGAGCCGCCCGCCGTCGAGGTGCGGGCCCTGGACAGCGGCCGCCGCATCGGCAGCGTGGCGCTCGGCGCGCAGGCGCAGAGCCGCTTCGGCGCGCCCTACTACGTGATCCACCGCGCCGACCTGCAGACGCTGCTGCTCGACGCGCTCCGGAGCCGCTCGACGATCCGCCTGCTGATGGGGCGCACCGTCACCGCCGTGTCCCAGACCGCGTCCGAGGCCGTCCTCACCGTCGAGGGCGCGAGCGGGGCCCAACCGGTCGCCTTTGACCTCGCGATCGGCGCGGACGGGCTGAGGTCCCGGCTGCGCGCGCATCTCGATTCGGCGCCGCTCCGGCCGGGTCAGGCCGCGGCGTGGCGCGCGCTCATCCCGATGGAGGCGGTCCCGCAGGACCTGCGCGGCGGCGCCACCGGCCTGTGGCTCGGCCGCGGCCGGCACGTGGTGCATTACCCGGTGCGGGACGGCCAGTTCCTGAACGTGGTGGCGGTGGTGCCCGAGGCGGTGGGCGACGAGGGCTGGGGCCGGCTCGGGGAGCCGGCCGTGCTGCGCGGGCACCTGCGCGGCAGCGCCGCGCCGCTGCGCGACCTCCTGAGCCTGCCGGATTCCTGGCTGGTCTGGTCGCTCGCCGACCGGGCCGTGGCGCGCCCGCTCGCCCGCGACCGGCTCGCGCTGATCGGCGATGCCGGCCACCCGGTGCTGCCCTATCTCGCGCAGGGGGCCGCCCTGGCGATCGAGGACGCCGCGGTCCTCACGCGCGCCCTCGCGGACAACGCCGACGTTCCGGCCGCGCTCGCGGCGTATTCGGGCGCGCGGACCGCACGGGTGCGACGGGTCCAGAAGGCGGCGCGGAGCAACGGCCGGACCTATCACGCCGGCGGCGTGGTGGCGTTCCTGCGCAACGCCGTGATGGCCCGTCTCGGCCCGGACGGCATGCGCGACCGCTACGCCTGGCTGTATGGCTGGACGCCCCCCGCTTGATCGGACCCGCCGCCCCCGCTACCGAGGGTGCATGCGGACGTGGCGGAACCGGTAGACGCACGAGACTTAAAATCTTGCGGCCGCGAGGCCGTGCGGGTTCGAGTCCCGCCGTCCGCACCAGCACGCAGCGCGACGCCGGACCGGGATGCCGGAGGGGAATGGCGTGATCTACGTGCTCATCATCATGCTCGCCGGCTCGGGCTCCGCGATCGGATCGGTCGAGTTCAACACCAAGCAGGCCTGCGAGGCCGCCGCGAAGCAGATCGCCGAGGCGGAGCGGCCCTACGGCGGCGCCTCTCCGGTGACCGTGTGCGCGCCGAAGGGGTGAGGCGGACGCGGCGGCCGTCGCGCCGGATGGATCGCATTTGAGCGATCGCCGAAACCGGCCCTTGTCGTGTCCCTGCCAGAGTGGCGGCGGGGAGATTCCGGTATGATCGACGCCCTCCAGACCGCCGCGACCGGCATGACCCGGGCCACCGACCGGCTCGGGAGAGCGGCCGAGACCATCGCGGCGAGCGGCGCGCCCACCGGCGACACGGCCCTGCCGCCGGCCGCGCAGGTGGACCTGTCGGGCGCCGCGCTGGACTTGATCGGGTCGCGGTCGGCCTTCGCGCTGAACGCCGCGGTGGCGCGCTCCGCCGACCGCATGATGGGCCAGCTCCTCGACGTCACCGCCTGAGTGCGGGGAGGGCGAGTCCGGCCAGGATCGCGGCCGCCGCGAAGAGCAGGGCCACGCCGACGAGGCGGTAGGCCACGACCCCCACCACACCGCCCGCCAGGAAGGCGCCGACGGTCAGCAGGTACAGCCGCAGCCGCTCCGGATCGTGGGGCTTGAGTGGATCCGCGCCGGATGGGCCGCGGTCTAGCCAGCGCGCGAGTTCGATGCCGATGTCGGTGATCATGCCGGTCACGTGCGTGGTCCGCACCCGCGCCTCGGAGATCTTGGTCACGGCCGCGTTCTGAAGGCCCAGGACGAAGCTCAGGCCGAGTACCAGGGCGTGGCTCCGCGCCGGCTCGTGGAGCGGCAGCACGAGCAGGCCGACGGCGACGAGGAGGATCGCCTCCGCGAAGACCCCGTAGGCGTAAGCGCCCGGACGGTGCCCGCGGCGGCGGCTGCGGATCAGCAGCGTCGCGGTGGCGGCGCCGAGCACGAACAGGACGACGAGCAGACCGGCCTGCGCGGCGAGGAGCAGGTCGCCCGTGCCGGTCCTGTCCGAGATGGCCGAGACGTTCCCGGTCATGTTCGAGGCGTAGAGGCCCACCGCGTAGAAGCCGGCGGTGTTCAGCGCGCCGGCCACCCCGGCGAGGGAGAGGGCGAGCGCCCTATCGGCCTCGGGGGTGCGCGTCTCGCCTTCGTGGACCAGCATGGACCCGTCGATGACCCGTCGGTGGGGTGCCGGAAACCCGATTCGGTCGGCGCCCCCACCGTCTTAAGCCACGCGCCCGGGCGCCGTCACGGCGCCGGGCGCAACCCCCGGCTCACCAGCCGCGATAGCCGTAGCCGCCCTCGTAATCCCCGCCCCAGTGGCGGGCGGGGCCGTAGCCGACCGGGACCCGCTCGTAGGTCACGGTGCGGCGGGTGGCGTAGACCGGCGCGTCCTCCTCGTAGACGCGGTAGACCGGGGGCCGCCGCACGACCACGGGAGCCGGGGCGTAGCCGTAATCCGCGTATCCGTAGCCGTAGCCGGGCGCCGCGTGGGCCTGGGTCGCAGCGCCGATCAGGGCGCCGGCCGCGAGGCCGCCGATGATGCCGGCCGCGATGGCGCCGCCGCCGCGGGCCTCGGCGGCGGTGGAGGCCAGGGTGCCCGCGCCGATCAGCGCGGCGGCCGAGAGCAGAGCGATGCGTGTCATGACCTGTCTCCGGTGGGTGCGGGGAGCGCCTGCGGCGCCCCGGATCACACGAGGGACAATGCCGCGCCCGCGCTGCACCGATGCTGAAGCCGGCCTGCAGCCACGGTTCAGCTTGCCGGTCCGGCCTCCGTGTCGGGGGCGGTGCGGATGTAGCCTCGGGAGATCAGGCGACTGCGCTCGCGCGTGCGCCGCTCGGCCTCCATCAGGTCGGACAGGGCGTCGGCGATCGCGCAGCGCAGGGCGATCCCGGCATCGCCGCCCGCGAAGCCGAGATACGCGGTGCTGATCGCCTCGACGGGGCATACGTGATCGTCGCGCTGGGCCAGGACCTGGGTCAGCATCGGGTTCTCCTTCGTCGCGTCCGGGAACGAAAAGAGAACAAGCCATAAGGGTTAACGTTCCGTCAACGGCGGCCGAGCCGGCCGCGCGTGACCGGCCAAACCCTGTGGACAACACTGTTTCCGCTGCCGGACGACTGTGGATAAGCCGGCTCACTCGGGCATGCGCGGCAGCGGCTTGCCGTCAGCGGGAATCGGGTAGCGGGCCGCGTTCAGCTCCATCGCCAGGAACGTGTAGTAGCCCGAGATCGCCGCCAGATCGACGACGCCGGGCTTGCCGAACCGGGCCTCGGCGCGCGCGAAGGTCGCGTCGGAGACGCGCTTCGTGTCCTGGAGCTCGGCGGTGAAATCGTACACGAGGGTCTCGTCCTCGCTCATCCTGGCCGGCCGGCGGCCGTCGCGGATCGCCGCGATGATCTCGGGGGCGATGCCGGCCTTCTCGGCGATCGGCGCGTGGACGTACCACTCGTAATCCTGCGTCCAGCGACGGGCGGTCATCAGGATCACCAGCTCCGAGAGCGTGGTTCCGATCTTCGGCTTGAACCGGAGGTAGTCGCCCATCGACCGGGCGAGCGTCATCACCTCCGGCGAGTACATGAGCGGCTCGAACGGCCCGAAGGGCGGCTTCCCGCGGGCCTGCGCGAAGGCCTCGGCCGCCTGCTTCTGCTCGGGGGTGTAGTCCTGGGGCGGGATGGTCGGCAGCCGGTCCTGCGCCCGCGCCGCGGCGGTCGCCAACGGCAGGGCCAGGGAGAGGGCGGCAAGGGTCAGCGCGCGGCGGCGGCGGGTCATGGTTTCGCTCCCGTTGGATCTGTGCAGTCGCGCCGCACGATTACGGCGGCGGCGCGCGGCCGCCAGGGCCCGGGCGGGAAAGCCCGTATCGAATCCCGCGCGGCGTCAGCGGAAGGCCCGGCGCGTCGCGGAGCCGGGTTCGGACCGGTTGCGCTCGGCGCCGCGCCGCGCCATCAGCGGCCGCGATGGCCGGTCCCGCTCCCGTGCTGCCGATCGAGGCGGCGCTCCCCGATCTGCGCCGCGCGCTCGCGGCGCGGAACGCCGCCGTCCTGGTGGCGCCCCCCGGCGCCGGCAAGACGACCCGCGTGCCCCTCGACCTCCTCGCGGCGCCCTGGCTCGACGGGCGCAAGATCATCCTGCTGGAGCCGCGCCGCCTCGCCGCGCGGGCCGCCGCCGCCCGGATGGCGCAGACGCTCGGTGAGCCGGTCGGCGGCACGGTCGGCCTGCGGGTCCGCCTCGGCTCGAAGATCACCGCGCGGACGCGGATCGAGGTGGTCACCGAGGGCGTGTTCACCCGGATGATCCTGGACGATCCGGAACTCTCCGGGATCGGCGCCGTCCTGTTCGACGAGTTCCACGAGCGCTCCCTCGACGCCGATCTCGGCCTCGCGCTGGCGCTCGACGCGCAGGGCGGCCTGCGGGAGGACCTGCGGATCCTCGTCATGTCGGCGACCCTCGACGGCGCCCGGGTCGCGCGGCTGATGGGCGACGCCCCGGTCGTGGCCTCCGAGGGCCGCGCCTTCCCGGTGGAGACCCGCTACGCCGAGCGCGATCCGAACCGGCGGATCGAGGATTCGGTCGCCGAGGTCACGCTGCGAGCCCTGCGGGCCGATCCGGGCTCGATCCTGGTGTTCCTGCCCGGGCAGGCGGAGATCCGCAGGACCGCGGATCTCCTGGCCGAGAAGGTCGGCCCCGAGGTGCAGCTCGCCCCCCTCTACGGCGCGCTGACGCCCGCCGAGCAGGACCGCGCCGTCGCGCCGGCCGCCGCCGGCACCCGGAAAGTCGTCCTCGCGACCAGCATCGCCGAGACCTCCCTGACCATCGAGGGCGTCCGGATCGTGGTCGATTCGGGGTTGGCCCGAATCCCCGTCTACGAGCCGGGCCTCGGCCTGACCCGCCTGGTCACCGCCCGCGCCTCCCGCGCCTCCGTGGACCAGCGCCGGGGCCGCGCCGGCCGGACCGAGCCCGGCCTGTGCTGGCGGCTCTGGTCCGAGGCCGGCACCAACGCCCTGGAGCCGTTCACGCGGCCCGAGATCCTGTCGGCGGACCTCGCCGGGCTGCTTCTCGACTGCGCCGCCTGGGGCGTGACCGACCCGTCTGCGCTCGCCTTCCTCGACCCGCCCCCCGCGCCCGCCCTGGCGGAGGCGCGCGCCCTGCTGACCGAACTCGGCGCGCTCGACGCCGACGGCCGGCTGACGCCGGTCGGCGCGCGCCTGCGGGCGCTGCCTCTGCCGCCGCGGCTCGCCCGGATGGTGACGGTCGCGGCCGGCAGCGGTCAGGCGCGGCCCGCCGCCGACCTCGCGGCCGTGCTGGTGGAGCGCGGCCTCGGCGGCGACGGCCTCGACCTCGACGAGCGGGTCGAGCGCTTCCGCCGCGACCGGGGCGGGCGCGCCGCCGACATGCGCCGGCTCGCCGAGGGCTGGGCCCGGATCGCCGGGGCCGACGCGCCGGCGAGTCCGGATGCCGGCCCGGCCGCCGCCGGGCCGCTCCTGGCACTCGCCTATCCCGACCGGGTCGCCCGGACGCGCGGCCGCGAGGGCGAGTTCGTGATGGCGAGCGGCCGGGCCGGGCGCCTCGATCCGGCGAGCCCGCTCGCCCGCGAGACCCATCTGGTGATCGCCGACCTCGCCGGATCGGCCGGGAGCGCCCGGATCCTGGCCGCGGCCGCGATCGGGACCGAGACGATCGAGCGCCTGTTCGCCGACCGGATCGAATCGCGCACCGAGATCGCCTTCGATCCGCAGGCGGCCGCCCTGCGGGCGCGCGCGGTCCGGCGGCTCGGCGCGGTCAGTCTCGGGACGCGGCCGCTGCCGGTGCCGCCCGACCCGGACAGCGCCGCGATCCTGGCGCGCGGCATCGCCGATCTCGGGATCGACCGCCTGCCGTGGACGCCGGCCCTGGCGCAGTGGCGGGCCCGGGTGAGCTTCCTCCACGCCGCCGAGGGCGCGGCCTGGCCCGACCTCTCGGACGACGCGCTGGCCCGCACGGCGGAGACGTGGCTGGCACCGTCCCTGCTGGGTCGCGCCGCCCTGGCGTCGGTCACGGCGAGCGACCTCACGGACGCCGTCCAGGCCCTGCTGCCCTGGGACCTGCGCGCCCGGCTCGACGCGGAGGCGCCGACCCATGTCGAGGTGCCGACCGGCTCCCGCATCCCGGTGGATTACACGGCCGAGGAACCGGCGCTGGCGGTCCGGGTCCAGGAGCTGTTCGGCCTCGACCGGCATCCCAGGGCCGGCGGCCGGCCGCTGGTCCTGCACCTGCTGTCGCCGGCCCAGCGGCCGATCCAGATCACGCGGGACCTGCCGGGCTTCTGGCGCGGTTCCTGGGCGGCGGTGCGGTCCGAGATGCGCGGGCGCTACCCGCGCCATCCCTGGCCGGAGGACCCGCTCAGCGAGGCCCCGACCCGCCGGGCGAAGCCCCGGGGAACCTGATCACCGCCTCACGAAGCCTCGACGCGAACGGACCCGACGCGATGACCACCGACACGGATGCCCACGACCCCGCCGCCGACGGCTGGACGCTGGTGGAGGACAAGGGCTTCATCGCCCATGTCGGGCCGCTGCATGTCCGGGGCGCGGACGGCGCCTACGCGTTCCAGGCCGATCAGAAGCACGCCAACCTGATCGGCGTGGTCCACGGCGGCATGCTGATGAGCTTCGCCGACCGCGCCCTCGGCGAGACCGCGATGCGCGCCGCCGACGGCGCCAACTGCGTGACCATCCAGCTGGAGATGAAGTTCATCGATGTCGGCCGGCTCGGCGACTGGATCGAGATCCGGCCGCAGGTCGTCAAGCGCACGGGCTCCCTCGTGTTCATGCGCGGCGACGTCCGCGACGGTACCCGTCTCCTCGCCTCGGCGGACGGCGTCTGGAAGATCCTGCGGCGCCGGCCGAGTTGACCGGATCAGGACAGGTGTCCTAGCCTGCCGGCGCGCGTCGCGGCCCGTCGCAGGATGCGCGGGGGAGGATCGTATGCGAGCGTCGCAGACCGATGCATCCGGGATCGCGGCCGAGCGCGGGCATGTCCCGCCGTCCCGGCGCACCATCCTCGCGGCCCTGGGAGCACTCGCCGTCACGGCCGGCGACGCGGCGGCGCAGCCCGCGCCGCCCAGCACGGTGACGAGTCCCCCGCGCGACTTCCGGCCGGGCGCCGCCCCGACCACCTACTTCACCGATCCGGACATCGTCACGGTCGACCCGGCCTTCGAGCCCTACATCGTGCCGAACAGCGCCATCCGCCGGCTCTGGACCGGCGCCCTCTGGGTGGAGGGACCGGCCTGGAACGCCGTCGGCCGCTATCTCGTCTGGAGCGACATCCCGAACAACCGGCAGATGCGCTGGCTGGAGGAGGACGGGCACGTCTCCACCTTCCGGATGCCGAGCTACAATTCCAACGGCAACAGCTTCGATCGCCAGGGGCGGCAGCTCAGCTGCGAGCACGCCACCGGGCGCGTCGTCCGCTACGAGCTCGACGGCTCGGCCACGGTCCTGGCCGATTCGTTCGAGGGCAAGCCGCTCAACTCGCCCAACGACGTCGTCCAGCACCCGGACGGCGCGTACTGGTTCTCCGATCCGCCCTACGGCGCGCTGCTCTACGAGGGCCTGCCCGACGCACAGGGCGGTCCGAGCAACCCGCGGGGCCATCTCGATCCGCGGCTCGGCCAGCCGGCCGGGGCCGTCCCGCGGCGACGCGCGCTCCCGAACGCGGTCTACCGCATCGACCCGTCCGGCCGGGTCGACCGCGTGCTCACCGACGACGAGGTGCCCGACCCCAACGGCCTCTGCTTCTCGCCCGATCACCGGACGCTCTACGTCTGCTCCACCGGGAAGGGGCCGGGGGATACCGGGCCGGGCGGCAAGGGCGAGATCTACGCCTTCGACGTCGGGACCGGGGCGGCGCTCTCGAACAAGCGCCTCTTCTCGGACTGCGTCGTGGACGGGGTGAAATGCGGGCCCGACGGCCTGCGGACCGACGTCGACGGCAATCTCTGGGTGTCGAGCAATGCCGGCCGGGCCGTGGGCTACAACGGCGTCACCGTCTGGACGCCCCAGGGCAAGCTCATCGGTCGGATCCGCCTGCCGGAAGTGTGCGGGAATCTCACCTTCGGCGGCCCCAAGCGCAATCGCCTTTTCATGGCGGCGAGCCAGTCGCTCTACGCCCTGACGGTGAATACTCAGGGCGCCGGGCCGGCCTAGGATCGCGCACCTGCGATCCGGGACGGAACCGGCGCCGATCCTCCTCTCGGCCATGGCTGACCGGGCATCGCGACGCTATCTGTCACGGGCATGACCGAGGATCCCGCCCCCGACCCGACCTTGAGCCGCCTCAGCGCGGCCCTCGGGGATCTGCCGAAGCGCGGGTTGCCGCCGGTCGAGCGGTGGGACCCACCCTATTGCGGCGCCATCGACATCCGCATCGCCGCGGACGGGACGTGGTTCCACAACGACTCGCCGATCCGACGGGACAAGCTGGTCAAGCTCTTCGCCACCATCCTGCGGCGCGAGCCGGACGGCCGGACCGTCCTGGTCACGCCGGTGGAGAGCGTGGGCATCACCGTGGACGACGCGGCCTTCGTGGCCGTCGAGATGGCGGTGGACGGGAGCGGGGCGGACCGGCGGGTCTCGTTCCGGACCAACGTCGACGACCTGGTGAGCGTCGACGCCGAGCACGCCCTCCGCTTCGAGGAGGCGCCGGACGGGGCGCTGAAGCCCTACCTCCATGTCCGCCGCGGGCTGTGGGCGCTCGTGACCCGCGCGCTCACCTACGACCTCGTGGACCTCGCCGAGGAGCGTCTGGTCGACGGGAAGCCCTGGCTGGGCCTGTGGGCCGGCGGCGCCTTCCACACGATCGCGCCGGTCGCCGCCGCGTGAGCGAGCCGCTCGCCGACTTCCTCGCCCGCGCCGCCGCCGGCCTGTCGCCGGACCCGCCCGGACCGGACGATCCGACCTCCAATCCCCGGGGCGACCACAGCCTCGATCCGGACGGGACGGCCGTGATCCCGCCGCCGCCGCACCGCCGGGCCGCCGTCCTCGTGCCGGTCGTGCCGCGCGCGGACGGTCCGACCCTGATCCTGACGATGCGGGCCGCCAATCTGCGCGACCATTCCGGGCAGGTGGCGCTGCCGGGGGGCAAGATCGATCCCTCCGATCCCGGGCCTGCGGACGCGGCCCTGCGGGAAGCCTACGAAGAGATCGGGCTACCGCCCGAGGCGGTGCGGTTCCTCGGCTATCTCGACCCGTACCTCTCGGGCACCGGCTTCCTCGTGACCCCGGTCATCGGCCTGGTCGATCCCGGCGCGGTCCTGACGCCGAACCCGGACGAGGTGGCCGACGTCTTCGAGGTGCCGCTCCCGTTCCTCATGGATCCGGAGCGCTACCGCCTGCGCTCCCGCGCGTGGCAGGGCCGCGAGCGCTGGTTCTACGCCCTGACCTTCGGCGAGCGGCTGATCTGGGGCGTCACCGCCGGGATCCTGAACAATCTGCGGGAACGGCTCTACCCGGAGGCGGCGCCGGGCGACGCCGACCGCGCAGCGCGTTAGGCTGACCGCATGCTCCGCCGCATCCTCGAAGAGTTCGGCCTCTTCCTCATCCCCTTCGCGCTGTTCCTCGTCTACCTGCTGCTGTCCGGCCGCAATCCCCTGCGCCGGGTGCACTGGGACGCGCACCTGTTCCGCTTGGTCCTGGCCGGGCTGGCGGTGGTGATCGGCACCCTCGTCTACGAGGGCCTGTTCTCGGAGCGCCGTCCCGGGGGCTACGTGCCGACCCACATGGAGAACGGCCGCCTCGTACCCGGTGGCTTCCGGTGAGGCGCGCCCTCCATCCGGCGGGGCTGGCGGCCCTGCTCGAACGCCCGGGCGTCCGCCGCGTCCTCGCGGCCCTGGACGCGCCGGGCGCGGAGACCCGCCTGATCGGCGGCTGCGTCCGCGACGCGCTCCTCGGCGCGCCGACCGCCGACATCGACATGGCGACGACGCACCGGCCCGAGGCGGTGATGCGGGCGGCGCAGCGGGCGCCCGGCCTCAAGGCGGTGCCGACCGGCATCGAGCACGGCACCATCACGCTGGTGACCGAGGACGGGCCGATCGAGGTCACGACCCTGCGCGAGGACGTCGAGACCGACGGGCGTCACGCCGTCGTCCGCTTCGGCAGCGACTTCCTCCGCGACGCCGAGCGCCGCGACTTCACCGTCAACGCGCTCTCCCTCGGCGCCGACGGAACTCTGCACGACCCGGTGGGCGGCCGGCCCGACCTGACGGCCGGGCGGGTGCGCTTCATCGGCGACCCGGCGACCCGGATCCGCGAGGACGCGCTGCGGATCCTGCGCTTCTTCCGCTTCCATGCGCGGTTCGGCGCCGGGGCGCCCGACGCCGCGGCCCTGGCGGCCTGTGTGGCCGCGCGTGACAGCCTGGACCGGCTCTCTCGCGAGCGCGTGCGCGCGGAATTCCTGAAGTTGCTCGCGGCCCCCGGCGGCGCGGCCATGGTGACGACGCTGAGCACGACCGGGCTGCTGCCGCGGATCACCGGCGGCGTCGGGGAGCTCGGGCGGCTGGAACGGGCCGCAGCCGCGGGCCTGCCTCCGGTGACGCGCCTCGCGGCCCTCGCCGTCGGCGCCCGGCATGACGCCGACCGGCTGCGCGAGCGGCTGCGCCTGTCGAAGAGCGAGCACGGGCAGCTGCTCGGCTATGCCGCGGCGCTGGCCGATCTCCACGGATGCGCGGTGCTGGACGCGGTCGCGGCGCGGGCCCTGGCGGCGGAGCACGGCCTGTCGTGCCTGGCCGACGCGCTGGCGATCCTGGCCGGAGAGCCGCGGCCCGCCGTGACGGAGGCGGCGCGGGCGGCCCTGCGGGCCCTGGAGGGGGAGGGGGCGTCGCCGGCCTTTCCCCTGGCGGGAGCGGATCTCGTCGCGGCCGGTGTGGCGCCGGGGCCCGGGATCGGGCGCGGGCTGGCCGCGGCGCGGAGGATCTGGCTGGAGCGGGGCTGCCCGACGGACGCGGCAGCGCGGGCCGACCTGCTGGCGCGAGCGCTGGAGAGCGCCCGCTGAACGAGGCTCAGAGCTTCAGGAGCGCCTTGGTCTCCTGGAGCTGGACGATCTGGCCGTTCAGCTCCTCGCGCTTCTGCAGGTCCTCGGTGGCGTCGCGCTGCATCTCGATCGCCTCGATGTCGCGGTCGAGGGATTCGTGCGTCAGCTCCTCGATCGGGGCGGCGCGCTCGGCGAGCACGGTCACGGCCGTCGGGCCGATATCGGCGAAGCCGCCGCGGACGTAGATCCGCTTGCCGCTGCCCTGGCTCTCGGTGATCACGATGACGCCGACCCGAAGGGAGGTCAGCACGGGCGCGTGGCCCGGCATCACGGTCATCTCGCCCTCGGTGCCGGGCAGCTGAACGGCGGTCACCTCGCCGGAATACAGCGTCCGCTCGGGGCCGACGAAATCGAAGTGGAAGGTGGCCATGGCCTGACGTGTTCCCGGATCGGCGGCGCGCGCCCCGCCAAGCGGGCGGAGCGTCTCGGAAAAAGGCTGCGCGGACGGCACCGGTCAGGGTCGCCCGCGCGGCCTCTGTCCCCTTCCCGCGCGGGGAAGGGGGTGTCGTCTTACGCGGCCTTGAGCTTCTTGGCCTTCTCCTGGGCCTCCTCGATGGTGCCGACCATGTAGAAGGCGGCCTCCGGGAGGTCGTCGTAGTCGCCGTTCACCAGGCCCTTGAAGCCCTTGATGGTGTCCTCGAGGGCGACCTGCTTGCCCGGCGAGCCGGTGAACACCTCGGCCACCGAGAAGGGCTGCGAGAAGAAGCGCTCGATCTTGCGGGCGCGGGCCACGGTCAGCTTGTCCTCCTCGGACAGCTCGTCCATGCCCAGGATCGCGATGATGTCCTGGAGCGCCTTGTAGCGCTGCAGGGTCTGCTGGACGCGGCGGGCGACGTCGTAGTGCTCCTCGCCGAGGATCGCCGGCGACAGCATGCGCGAGGTCGAGTCCAGCGGGTCCACCGCCGGGTAGATGCCCTTCTCGGCGATCGAGCGCGACAGCACGGTCGTGGCGTCGAGGTGGGCGAACGAGGCGGCGGGCGCCGGGTCGGTCAGGTCGTCGGCCGGCACGTAGATCGCCTGCACCGAGGTGATCGAGCCCTTGGTCGTGGTGGTGATGCGCTCCTGGAGGGCGCCCATGTCGGTGGCGAGCGTCGGCTGGTAGCCCACCGCCGAGGGGATGCGGCCGAGGAGCGCCGACACCTCGGAGCCCGCCTGCGTGAAGCGGAAGATGTTGTCGACGAAGAACAGCACGTCCTGGCCGTCGTCGCGGAACTGCTCGGCGATCGTGAGGCCGGTCAGGGCGACGCGCGAGCGGGCGCCCGGCGACTCGTTCATCTGGCCGTAGACCAGGGCGCACTTCGAACCCTCGGCGGAGCCGTGCTCCTTCGGGTCGACGTTCACCTTGGACTCGATCATCTCGTGATAGAGGTCGTTGCCCTCGCGGGTGCGCTCACCCACGCCGGCGAACACCGAGTAGCCCGAGTGCACCTTGGCGATGTTGTTGATCAGCTCCATGATCAGCACGGTCTTGCCGACGCCGGCGCCGCCGAACAGGCCGATCTTGCCGCCCTTCGCGTAGGGGGCGAGCAGGTCCACCACCTTGATGCCGGTGACGAGGATCTGGGCCTCGGTCGACTGCTCGGCGTAGGAGGGGGCCGGCTGGTGGATCGCGCGGAACGTGTCGGCCTGGACCGGGCCGGCCTCGTCGATCGGCTCGCCGATGACGTTCATGATGCGGCCCAGCGTGTTCATGCCGACCGGAACCTTGATCGGCTCGCCGGTGTCGGTGCACTCCTGGCCGCGGGTCAGGCCCTCGGACGTGTCCATGGCGATGCAGCGGACGGTGTTCTCGCCGAGCTGCTGGGCGACCTCGAGGACGAGGCGGGCGCCGTTGTTCTTGGTCTCCAGCGCGTTCAGGATCTCGGGCAGGTGGCCCTCGAACTGCACGTCGACCACGGGGCCGATGACCTGGGTGATCTTGCCGACCTTGTTGGAGCCGGTGCCGGGGAGTGCGGTGTTCGCCATCGTTAACCTACCCTTCAAGCTGTGCGGTCGGGTCGCGGTGCCTCAGAGGGCTTCCGCACCCGAGATGATCTCGATGAGTTCCTTGGTGATCATGGCCTGACGCGTCCGGTTGTAGATCAGCGTCTGCTTCTTGATCATCTCGCCCGCGTTGCGGGTCGCCGAGTCCATGGCGCTCATGCGCGCGCCCTGCTCAGAGGCGGCGTTCTCCAGGAGCGCCCGGTAGATCTGCACCGTCAGGTTCTTCGGCAGCAGCGTCTCGAGGATCGCCTCCTCGGACGGCTCGAATTCCAGGGCGGCGTTGCCGGCCGCCGCCTTCGCGGTCGTGTCGACCGCCGGCAGCTCCGCGGGGATCAGGCGCTGCGCGGTCGGGATCTGCGAGATGACCGAGCGGAACTCGGAGTAGAACAGGGTCGCGACGTCGAACTCGCCGTTCTCGAAGCGGGTCAGGATCTTGTCGGCGATCGAGGCGGCGAACTCGTAATCCACCGGGCGGTTGCCGCGGATATCCATGCTCTCGACGATCTGGTCGCGGTACTGCCGGCGCAGCGCGTCGAGGCCCTTCTTGCCGACCGTCATGATCTTGACGGTCTTGCCCTCGGCGGCGAGCTTCTGGGCGTACTCGCGCACCGCGAGGCGGACGATCGACGAGTTGAACGCGCCGGCGAGGCCGCGGTCGCCGGTGCACACCACGAGCAGGTGCGTCTGCTCGGAGCCGGTCCCGGACAGGAGCCGCGGGGCGCCGACGCCGCCGACGAGGTTGCCCGCGAGGTTGCCGAGCACCGCCGACATCTTCTCGGCGTAGGGACGGCCCGCCTCGGCGGCCATCTGCGCCCGGCGCAGCTTGGCGGCGGCGACCATCTGCATGGCCTTGGTGATCTTCTGCGTCGCCTTCACCGAGGTGATGCGGTTGCGCAGGTCCTTCAAACTCGCCATCGGGTGAGGTCCAGGTCCGTTCTATGGGCCTCTCCTTCCCTCGGCGGGAAGGAGCCGGAAGTTCGGGCGGTGCGGCGGGGACCGGGATCCCCCCGCACCACCCAAGATCCCTCCCCGCGGGGAGGGGCCTCACATCAGCCGATCGACTTGGCGACGCTCTCGACGACGCTCTTCAGCTTGCCGGCGTTCTCGTCCGACAGGTCCTTGGAGGCGGCGATCGAGTCGAGCAGGTCCTTGTGCTTGGACCGCAGGGTGCTGAGCAGCGCATCCTCGAAGGGACGGACCTTGCTGACCGGCATCTTGTCCAGGTAGCCGTTCACGCCGGCGTAGATCACCGCGACCTGCTCTTCCATCTTCAGCGGCGAGAACTGCGGCTGCTTCAGGAGTTCGGTGAGCCGCGAGCCGCGGTTCAGGAGCGCCTGGGTGGAGGCGTCGAGATCCGAGCCGAACTGCGCGAAGGCGGCCATCTCGCGGTACTGCGCGAGCTCGCCCTTGATCTTGCCGGCGACCTTCTTCATCGCCTTGGTCTGGGCCGAGGAGCCCACCCGCGACACCGAGAGGCCGACGTTCACCGCCGGGCGGATGCCCTGGTAGAACAGGTCGGTCTCGAGGAAGATCTGGCCGTCGGTGATCGAGATCACGTTGGTCGGGATGTAGGCCGAGACGTCGTTGGCCTGGGTCTCGATGACCGGCAGCGCGGTCAGCGAGCCGTTGCCGGCGGCGTCGCCCATCTTGGCGGCGCGCTCGAGCAGGCGGCTGTGGAGGTAGAACACGTCGCCCGGATACGCCTCGCGGCCCGGCGGGCGGCGCAGCAGCAGCGACATCTGGCGGTAGGCCACGGCCTGCTTGGAGAGATCGTCGTACACGATCACGGCGTGCATGCCGTTGTCGCGGAAGTACTCGCCCATGGCGCAGCCGGCGAACGGCGCGATGAACTGCATCGGGGCCGCGTCGGACGCCGTCGCGGCGATGACGATGGAGTACTCCAGCGCGCCCTGGTCCTCCAGGACCTTCACGAACTGGGCCACCGTCGAGCGCTTCTGGCCGATAGCGACATAGATGCAGTAGAGCTTGGCCTTCTCGTCACCGCCGGCGGTGTGGCCCGGCTTCTGGTTCAGGATCGTGTCGAGGGCGATTGCGGTCTTGCCGGTCTGGCGATCGCCGATGATCAGCTCGCGCTGGCCGCGGCCGACCGGGATCAGGGCGTCGATCGCCTTGAGGCCCGTGGCCATCGGCTCGTGCACCGACTTGCGCGGGATGATGCCCGGGGCCTTGACGTCGACGCGGCGACGCTCGGTCGACTGGATCGGGCCCTTGCCGTCGATCGGGTTGCCGAGGGCGTCGACGACGCGGCCGAGCAGGCCCTTGCCGACCGGCACGTCCACGATGGCGCCGGTCCGCTTGACGGTCTGGCCTTCCTTGATCTCGCGGTCGGAGCCGAAGATCACGATGCCGACGTTGTCCTGCTCGAGGTTCAGGGCCATGCCGCGCACGCCCGACTCGAACTCGACCATCTCGCCGGCCTGGACGTTGTCGAGGCCGTAGGCGCGGGCGATGCCGTCGCCGACGGACAGGACCTGCCCGACCTCGGAGACCTCGGCCTCCTCGCCGAAGTTCTTGATCTGCTCTTTCAGGATCGCGGAGATCTCGGCGGCGCGGATGTCCATACTCGGGCCTCTGTCGCTGATGCGTCTATGCGTGTTCGGGTCGGATGGGGGCGCTTACCGCGCGGCCCGCATCGCGAGGCGGATACCGTTGAGCTTGGTCTTGAGAGAGGCGTCGACCATGCGCGAGCCCATCTTCACGACGAGGCCGCCGATCAGGCTGGGATCGACCACGAGGTCGACGGCAACATCGGCCTTGGCGATGTCGCGCAGCGACGCCTTGATCTCCTCGATCACCGCGTCGGAGGGCTTCTCGGCCACCCGGACCTGAGCGCGCACGATGCCCTTCGAGTCCTGGACCAGGGTCCGGAACGCGTCGATCATGTCGGGCAGGGCGAAGAGCCGGCGGTTCGAGGCCGCGAGGCGGATGAAATTGCCGGCGAGGCCGCCGATGCCCGCCTTGTCGAGCACGGCGCCGATGGCGGCCGCCTGCTCCTCGGCGCTGAAGACCGGGCTGCGGACGAGGCGGCGGAGATCCGCGCTCTCCTTCAGCAGCGTGTCGAATTGATCGAGAGACTCGGCGACCGCGTCGACCTGGCGCTCGTCGCGCGCGAGCTCGAACAGGGCGGAAGCGTACCGGCCCGCCACGCCTGCGACCAGGGGACCAGCCTCGGAACCGTTCTGCGCCACCCGTCGCTCTCTTCTCTGGTTGCCCGTCCGCTCCGCGCGCTCCGGCTGGAGCGCGGTGCGAGACCGTTCGGGACGTGGGATCGCGCCGGCAACGGACAGGTCGAGAACTGTCCTCGCGGCGCGGCGACCGCCTAGCATGCCAGCATGGCCGCGCGCAACACGGCAGGCGCCCGTCGCTGCGCGTCAGGACGGCGGAAGTGTGACGCGGGTCCCGCCTCAGCAGGCGAGCCGGTCGCAGCGCCGCACGCTCGCGATCATCTTGGCCATGGCGCCGGCGCCGGGATGCCCGAGGATCCCGCTGTTGCCGATCACGTAGGACGGCGTCGCGTAGAGGCCGAGATCCGCGGCCATCCGCATCTGGCTCTTCAGCGCCGCGCGCACCTCCTCGCTGTCGGCGATCTCCTCGACCTCCCCCTGCGGGATCCCCATCGTGGCGGCGACGGCGAGCGCGCCGGGCCCGTCGATGCGGCCGGGCTTGCCCAGCAGCGTCTGGTAGAAGCGCCACGCGGCCTCGGAGCCGAGCTTGCGCTGCACCGCCAGCATCACCTTGGCGGCCTGGGCGGATTGCGGCGACAGGATCGGGTTGTGGACAAGCCCGATCCGCAGCTCCGGATCGCTGTCGTGCAGGGCGACCACGTCGGCGGCCGCCTTCCGGCAGTACGGGCAGTTGAAGTCGAAGAACTCGTAGAGCGTGGTCCCGGCATCCCGCGGCCCGACATAGGTCACGCCGCGCAGGGCCGGGATCTGCCCGGTGATCTCGCCCGGCAGGATCGAGTTCGCCACCGCGCGCCCGTCGTCGCCCGTCACCGCGACCCGCTGGCCGTAGGATTGCGCGGAGGCGCCGGTCAGGCCGGCACCGAAGGTGGCGGCTGCGGCGAGCAGGAGACGTCGCGAGACAGGCTTCGAAACAGGCATGGGACTCGTCCGGGGCATCGCTGTCCCGCTCCGGCCGCGCCGAAGCGGAGCCGGACCAGAACCAGGGGGTCGAGTCGGTTTCATGGCCGAGCGGCCGTGAACGTCGCGCTACCGCGCGGCGGGCGCGGCCTAGCGCAGCCCCTTCGGCCGGTCGCCGGTCGCCCAAGCCAGGGCCTGCTCGAGCCGGTCGTTGCCCCAGAACAGCTCGCCGTCGTCGACCAGGAACGTCGGCGCCCCGTAGATCCCGCGGGAGCGCGCCTCCTCGACGCTGACCCGCAGCTTCGTCTTGTTGGCCTCGGCGGCGGCGGCCCGCACGGTCTGCGTGCCGTCGAGCCCGAGCGAATCGAGGATCTCCGCGACGGCCGCCGGCTCCGCGATCGAGCGGCCCTCGGCGAAGCTCGCGGTGAAGACCGCCTTCGAGAACGGCACCAGCCACGGCTGGTCCTGGCCGAGGATCGCGACCCGCACCGCGCTGAGGCTGTTCTGCGGGAACTGGGCGGGGCGCGTCACCGGCGGCAGGCCGAGGCTGGCGGCCTCGCGCTCGACGTCGCGCCACATGTTCTTGCCCTTGGCCGCGTAGAGATTGAACGGCGAGGTGGTCCAGCCCTGCGCGGCGAAGAGCGGCCCGACCAGGAAGGGGCGCCACCGGATCGCCACGTCCGCCTCGGCGGCGGCGGCCTCGACGCGCATGGCCGCGAGGTAGGAGTAGGTGGAGGCGAATTCGTACCAGAACTCCAGAATTGGCTGGCGCGCCATAGACTTCGCTTCTCCGATGCACTCTCGCGGCGATGACGACCTGCAACGCCCGCGCCGTTTCTGACACAACCGCAAGGCCGTCGTGAGGCGAAACGCGGCCGATCCTCCGGCATCTCGGCTACGCGCGAGGCGGCGCGCCGGTTGCAGGCCGGTGACACCCGCGATAAGCCGCAAACGCCGAGCCAGATCCCTCGCCCAGTTCCGGAAGTCCCATGTCCGTTCCCGCGAAGAGCCCCGTGAAGAAGGTCGTGCTGGCCTATTCCGGCGGCCTCGACACATCGATCATCCTGAAGTGGCTGCAGACCACCTACGGCTGCGAGGTCGTCACCTTCACGGCCGATCTCGGCCAGGGAGAGGAGCTGGAGCCCGCGCGCCGCAAGGCGGAGCTGCTCGGCATCAAGCCCGAGAACATCTATATCGAGGACCTGCGCGAGGAATTCGTCCGCGACTACGTCTTCCCGATGTTCCGGGCGAACGCCGTCTACGAGGGCGTCTACCTGCTCGGCACCTCGATCGCCCGGCCGCTGATCGCCAAGAAGCAGATCGAGATCGCCGAGCGCGTCGGCGCCGACGCGGTCTGCCACGGCGCCACCGGCAAGGGGAACGATCAGGTCCGGTTCGAGCTCGGCTACTACGCGCTGAAGCCCGACGTCACGGTGATCGCGCCCTGGCGCGAGTGGGACCTGCGCTCGCGCGAGCAGCTCATCGCCTTCGCCGAGCAGCACCAGATCCCGATCGCCAAGGACAAGCGCGGCGAGAGCCCGTTCTCGGTGGACGCCAATCTCCTGCACGCCTCCTCGGAGGGCAAGGTGCTGGAGGATCCGGCCGTCGAGGTGCCGGACTACGTCTACTCGCGCACCCTCTCCCCAGAGGAGGCGCCCGACCAGCCGACGGTCATCACGATCGGGTTCGAGCGCGGCGACGCCGTCTCGATCGACGGCGAGGCTCTGTCGCCCGCGAGCCTGCTGACCAAGCTCAACGAGCTCGGCCGCGCCAACGGCATCGGCCGGCTCGACCTGGTGGAGAACCGCTTCGTCGGCATGAAGAGCCGCGGCATGTACGAGACGCCCGGCGGCACGATCCTGCTGCCGGCGCACCGCGCCATCGAGTCGATCACGCTGGACCGGGGGGCCGCGCACCTCAAGGATCAGCTCATGCCGCAATACGCCGAGCTCATCTACAACGGCTTCTGGTTCTCGCCGGAGCGCGAGATGATCCAGGCCCTGATCGACAAGAGCCAGGAGAAGGTCACCGGCACGGTGCGGCTGAAGCTCTACAAGGGCGGCGTCCACGTGATCGGCCGCGAGAGTCCGCACTCGCTCTACGACCAGGACCTCGTGACCTTCGAGGAGGGCGCCGTCGCCTACGATCACCGCGACGCGGCGGGCTTCATCAAGCTCAACGCCCTGCGCCTGCGCACCCTGGCCCAGCGCAAGAAGCGCGAGGGCTGAGCCCGGTGCCGGTCGCCGCCGCGCGGGCGGCCGCGACCGGAGGTAGCCGTCAGGCGGGGAGCCAGCGCTCGGCGGCCCGACGGAAGTCGCCGGGCCCGAGATCGGCGTAGCGCAGGAAGATCTGCAGGGCCGGCTGCAATTCGCGATGGAGGCGCACGAGCCGCGTCTCCGCGTCCTCGTCGTCGTTCGCGGCCGCGCCCGGCACGGCGGCGAGAAGGCGCTTCATCGCCGCGGTGTAGGCGCCGTCCGCGCCGTAGGGCCGCTCCGGGTCGACGCGCGGCACCCCCTGCTCGGCGTTCCACCCGATATTCAGCTGCGGGATCAGCGCGAGGTGCTCGGGCGTCACCGCGAAGGTGATGACGTCCGGGGTCTCGCCGGTGGCCGCGTCCCGGAAGACGTCGCCCACGGCGCCCGGATCGAGCTTGGCCAGACCGTTGTGGTACTGGTACCGGCCCGGCTTCAGCTGCCCGTTCTGGACGAAGACGGCGAGGCCGTCCTCGAGCGACCGGTGCTCCTCCTCGGCGCCCTCGTCGTCGCCGGTGACGTTGGCGATGTCGCCGTCGCGGTCGAGGCTGCCATAGGGGGCGGCCGGGTGGATGGTCGGCGCCCCCGGCTCGGCGCCGTCCCAGGCGACGACCATCCGGCGGATCAGGGCGATGCGCTCCAGGCTCAGGTCGTAGACGGCATCGCTCATCGTGTATCGGTCCCGGCTCTCACGCTTGGAAGGCCCGTCTTACAGAGGCGAGTCGCCCCCTGCTACCGCCGCAAGCAGCCCGTGAGGCCGTCGATCTGTCCCATCATCGCCTGGATCCGCGCGGCCCGGCGGCGCACCCCGGGAGAGGGCCGGCCGGCGCTGCGGGTGATCGGGTTCGGCAGCACGGCGGCGAGCAGGGCGGCCTCGTTGCGGGTCAGCCGGCTCGCGTCCTTGCCGAACCAGTGCCGGCTCGCGGCCTGCGCGCCGTAGATCCCGTCGCCCCACTCGGCGACGTTGAGGTAGATCTCCATCATCCGGCGCTTGCCCCAGAGCGTGTCGAGCGCCAGCGCCAGCGGGATCTCGATGGCCTTTCGGATGTAGGAGCGGCCGGGCCACAGGAAGACGTTCTTCACCGTCTGCATGGCGATCGTGGAGGCGCCGCGGCTCGGGGAATCCTCGTCCTCGACCACGTCGCGGATCGCGCCGAAATCGACCCCGTGATCCAGGCAGAAGCGCTGATCCTCCGAGGCGATCACCGCCTGCGGCAGGACCGGCGCGATGGCGGAGAGCGGGACCGGATCCCGACTCACCGGCTGAAGCGTCAACCACCGTCCCAGCATCAGGGTCGACGGCGGCATCACCGCGCTATAGACGAGCGCCAACGTCAGCGCGAGGACGAACCCGACGGCGGGGAGCAGCAGCAGCGCTCCCACAAGCTGTCGGACGCGACGGGAACGGCGCGGGCGCGCGAGCGGGAGGTCGCGACCTGCCGTCTCCCGCCTGCGTCGAGCCCCGTCCACCGTGAGTCCGTCCCCGCCCAACTGACACCCGATTGGTTTTCGCAAGGCCAGGACCGGACGTAAGCCCGATGACCCCGACCCCCTCAACGCAGGCACCGACCGGTTCGGTCAAGGCAGTCACGCCGGCCGCCGATTTTACCCACAGGTTGACGGAGGTCGCCGGCACGGTCGAGACCTTCCTGGTCGAGCGGCTCGGCCCCGCGGTCGGCGCCGGCGAGATCGCGCGGCCGCCCCGCCTGATGGAGGCCATGCGGCACGCCGTGCTCGGCGGCGGCAAGCGCCTCCGGCCGTTCCTGGCCATCGAGACCGCCCGGATGCTCGGCGGCTCCGAGGCCGCCGCGCTGGCGGCCGGCGCCGGCGTCGAGCTGGTCCACTGCTACAGCCTCGTCCACGACGACCTGCCGGCGATGGACGACGACGACATGCGCCGCGGCAAGCCCACGGTCCACAAGGCCTACGACGAGGCCACCGCCATCCTCGTCGGCGACGCCCTGCAGACGCTGGCCTTCGAGATCGTGGCCGACCCGACCTGGCAGCCGGATGCGCGCATCCGCGCCGACCTCGTGCTCGGCCTCGCCCGGGCCTCGGGCCTCGGCGGCATGGTCGGCGGCCAGCTCCTCGACCTCACCGCCGAGGGCCGGTTCGGCGCGGCCAACATGGACGTGGACGACACCCTGCGGATGCAGGCGATGAAGACCGGCGCGATCCTGGCCTTCTCGGTGGAGGCCGGCGCGATCGTCGGCGGTGCCGACAAGGACCAGCAGGCCGCACTCCTGCGCTACGGCCTCGCCCTGGGGCAGGCCTTCCAGATCGCCGACGACATCCTCGACCGGGAGGCCTCGCCCGAGGCCATGGGCAAGGCCACCGGCAAGGACAAGGATGCCGGCAAGGCGACGCTCGTCGACCGTCTCGGCATCGACGGGGCCCGCGCCGAGTGCGACCGCCTCGTCGGCGTCTGCGAGGACGCGGTGTCGTCCTGGGGGGAGGGCGCCCGCGTCCTGCGCGACGCCGCCCGCTTCACGGTCGCCCGCAAGACCTGATCGCGCCGGGCGGGGGAAACCCGGCCGCCGCCTCGGGCGGCCGGGCCGGGCCCGGCGGCCCGACCTCCGCGAACACTGCGCCACGACCACGCGAGGCACGCCACAAGCGATCGCGGCACCGCCGGATCGACACCCTCCGCGAGGCGGACCCGCGCCGTCCCGATCGGGGCCATCCGAACCGGAGGCGGGGCCGCGGAGCGCGCGGCGCCGGTCAGAGCCGGTTGGTCTTGTTGTGGACGTCGAGGCACACGGCGGCGAGCAGGACGACGCCCTTGATCACCTGCTGCCAGTCGACGCCGATCCCCAGGATCGACATGCCGTTGTTCATGATGCCGATGATGAAGGCGCCGATCACGACACCCGAGACCTTGCCGATGCCGCCCGCCGCCGAGGCGCCGCCGATGAAGCAGGCCGCGATCACGTCGAGCTCCATGCCGACGCCGGCCTTCGAGTTCGCGGTGTTGAGCCGGGCGACGAAGATCATGCCGGCGAGGCCCGCCAGCGCGCCCATGTTGGCGAAGGTCAGGAAGGTCAGCCGCTCGGTCTTGATGCCCGAGAGGCGCGCGGCCTTGATGTTCCCGCCCAGCGCGTAGATCCGGCGCCCGATCGTCGTCCGCGTCGTCACGAAGCCGTAGAGCGTCACCAGCGCCAGCAGCGCGAGGAGCACGTTGGGCAGGCCCCGGTACGCGCTCATCTGCCAGGCGAAGGCCAGGATCAGGATGGCGGTCACGCCGTTGCGGCCGATGAACGCCGCCGGGGACTCGGCCGGGCTCCCGTTCCGCAGCCGCGCCTGCCGCCGTCGCCAGTTCAGCCCGGTCAGCGTCGCGACCAGCGCGGCGGCGATCAGGACGGCGGTCCAGGGTCCGGCGCCGTTGACGAGGAAGCCCTTGGCGAGGAGCTGGAACACCTCCGGGAACGGTCCGATGGAGGCCCCCTGCAGCAGCACCTGCGTCAGGCCGCGGAACACCATCATGCCGGCCAGGGTGACGATGAAGCTCGGGATGGCGAGGTAGGCCACGAAGTAGCCCTGCAGACCGCCGATGACCGCGCCCACCGCGAGGCACAGGAGGGCCGCAGAGAACGGGTCGACGTGGAAGCGGACCATCAGCAGGGCGGCGAGCGCCCCCACGAAACCGACCACCGAGCCGACCGACAGGTCGATATGCCCGGCCACGATGACCAGCAGCATCCCGAGCGCCATCACGACGACGTAGCTGTTCTGGAGGATCAGGTTGGTCAGGTTCAGCGGCTGGAACAGGACGCCGCCCGTCGCGACCTCGAAGAACAGCGTGATCGCCGCCAGCGCGACGACGAGCCCGTAGGCGCGCAGCTGCGCCATCGGCAGGCGGCCGCGCCCGGCCCGGACTTCGCCCGCGGCGGCGGCCGGGATGAGGTCGCTGCCGGGGCTCACGGACTTGCTCACTGTGATGTCGGTCATCCGTTCGGCCCCCTGGAGCGCATGATGGCGCGCATGATCGCTTCCTGGCTGGCCTCGGCGCGGTCGAATTCGCCCACGAAGCGCCCCTCGTTCATCACGTAGATGCGGTCGCAGAGGCCGAGCAGTTCCGGCATCTCCGAGGAGATCAGGAGGACGCCGCGGCCGTCCTCGGCCAGCTCGTTGATGATGCCGTAGATCTCGTACTTCGCGCCGACATCGATGCCGCGGGTCGGCTCGTCGAGGATCAGCACCTTGGGCCGGGTGAACAGCCACTTGCTCAGCACGACCTTCTGCTGGTTGCCGCCCGACAGGTTCACGGTCTGCTGCGTCACCCCGACGGAGCGGATGCGCATCTTGGTGCGGTAGCCGGTCGCGACCCGGTGCTCGGCCGCCTCGTCGATCACCGCGGCGGTGGAGATCCCGGGCAGGTTCGCCAGGGTGGTGTTCCGGGCGATGTCCTCGCCCAGCACGAGCCCGAGCTGCTTGCGATCCTCGGTGACGTAGGCGAGGCCGGCCGCGATCGCCCGGTCGATGGTCGAGACGTCGACCTCGACACCCTCGATCCGGACCGTGCCCCGGATGTCCCGGCCGTAGGACCGGCCGAAGAGGCTCATGGCGAGCTCGGTCCGGCCCGAGCCCATCAGGCCCGCGATCCCGACGATCTCGCCCCGGCGCAGGCTCAGGTCGACGTCGCGCACCACCGCCCGGTCGGCGTGGACGGGGTGGTGGACCGTCCAGTCGCGCACCTCCATCAGCACTGCGCCGATCCGCGGCGTGCGGACCGGGTAGCGGCTCTCCAGCGTGCGGCCGACCATCGCCCGGATGATGCGGTCCTCGTCGATCGCGCCGCCGCGGCAGTCGAGGGTCTCGACGGTGCTGCCGTCGCGCAGGACCGTGATCCGGTCGGCCACCTTGGCGATCTCGTTCAGCTTGTGGGAGATCAGGATCGAGGCGATGCCCTGCGCCTTGAAGCGCAGCAGGAGCTGCAGCAAGGCCTCACTGTCGGTCTCGCTCAACGACGCGGTCGGTTCGTCGAGGATCAGGAGCTTCGCCTCCTTAGAGAGCGCCTTGGCGATCTCCACGAGCTGCTGCTTGCCGACCCCGAGATGGGTGACGAGGGTGTCGGGGCTCTCGTCGAGCCCCACCATCGCCATCAGCGCGCGGGCGCGGGCCTGGACACGATCCCGGTCGATGACCCCGAACCGGGCCGGCTCGTTGCCGAGGAAGATGTTCTCGGCGATCGACAGGTACGGCACCAGGGCGAGTTCCTGGTGGATGATCACGATGCCGAAGCGCTCGCTGTCCGTGATGTCCCGGAAGCGGCCCGGCCGCCCCTCGTAGGTGATGTCGCCCGTGTACGACCCGTAGGGATACACGCCGCTCAGCACCTTCATCAGCGTCGACTTCCCCGCGCCGTTCTCGCCGACCAGGGCGAGGATCTCGGCTGGCTCGACCGTCAGGTTGACGTCGGAGAGGGCCTTCACGCCGGGGAAGGTCTTGGTGATTCCCCGCATTTCGAGAATGGGCTGCATGCGGCGCCTACCAGCTCGGACTTCACGTTCGGCCCGCGCGACGGTCGTCGCGGCGGGGATCGGATCGGGCGGAGCGACCGGGCTCCGCCCCGGCATCGGTCACTTGAGCTGGTCGAGCGCGTAGTAGCCCGTGTCGATCAGGGCCGGCTTCCAGTTGGCCCGGGTGACGATCACCGGCGTGAGCAGGTAGGACGGGACGATCTTCTTACCGTTGTCGTAGGTCTTCACGTCGTTGACCTCGGGCTGCCGGCCCGCCTCGATGGCGTCAATCATCGCCACCGTCACCTTGGCCAGGTCCCGGGTGTCCTTGAAGATCGTCGCCGTCTGCTCACCGGCGATGATCGACTTGACCGATTGCAGCTCGGCGTCCTGGCCGCTGATCACCGGCAGCTTCACGCCGCCCGACCCGTAGCCCACGCTCTTCACCGACGAGAGGATCGCCGTGGAGATGCCGTCGTAGGGCGAGAGCACGGCATCCAGATGTGCGTTGCCGTAATAGGCCGAGAGCAGGTTATCCATCCGCGCCTGGGCGGTCGCGGCGTCCCAGCGCAGGGTGGACACCTTGTCCATGCCGAACTGGCCCGAGCGCACAACGAGCCTCTTCGCGTCGATGTAGGGCTTCAGCACCGACAGGGCACCGTCGTAGAAAAAGTATGCGTTATTGTCGTCGGGCGAACCGCCGAACAGTTCGATGTTGAAGGGCCCCTTCCCGTCCTTCAGGCCGAGGGCGTCGACGATGGATGTCGCCTGCTGAACGCCAACCTTGTAGTTGTCGAAGGTGGCGTAGAAATCGACGTTCGGCGTCCCCCGGATGAGCCGGTCGTAGGCGATGACCCTGACGCCGTGCTCGCTCGCTTTCGACAGCACATCGCTGAAGTCGTGCCGTCGATGGAAGCGATCACCAGGATCTTCACGCCGGTGGTGAGCATGTTCTCGATCTGGGCGAGCTGGGTGGGGATGTCGTCGTCCGCGTATTGCAGATCCGGCTTGTAGCCCTTGGCCTTCAGAAGCCTGACGATGTTGTTGCCGTAGTCGATCCAGCGCTGCGACGACTTGGTCGGCATGGCGACCCCGATCGAATCCCCGCCGGCCGCCTGCGCGGATGTCGCGGCGGACACGCCGAGGAGCGACAGGCCCAGGATGTATTTGAGAACCGTCTGCCTGGCGATCATAATCCCCCCTACCGCTTCACAGCCGGATTTCGACTTCACTCGAAGCGAGTCCGTGCTTCCGTTATTGTCGATTGACTATTTTTTATAGTTACAACGCAATGTTGGACTTACCCAGTCTATGGCCGACACCCATCCACTGCCCGTCCGAAGATCCCTGCGGGAGCCGATCCGGCAAGCTTGGCCGGGTTGGCAGGCAGAGGCGCGATTCGGGCGCCGCCGGCAGCCTCTTCGAGGGCCAAGCCCGCACCTTGAGAAGCTCGGGCATTCAATTTGTATGAGTTATAGAAGGGGCCGTCAATCGGCACGCGCGGCGCCCCGTCTCGCGGCGCGGTCTCAGGTGTGTGTGTGGAGCGCGCCGCGGGTTCAGGCCCGGATTCGATCGCCGGTCGGCGCGATGGGGTCGCGCGGGCCACGGGGCGCGGCCGGCCGATCGGCACGGCGGCGACGACCGGTCCGCCCGATCGGATCCGGGCAGGCCGGATCCCGTGTCCGCAACGCCAAGCAGTTCAGCGCGGCGTCGCCGCGCGGGCCCGGAAACCGCGGTGTTTCAGCCGCGGCCGACGAACGGCATCTTGGTGGCCATGATGGTCATGAACTGCACGTTGGCCTCCAGCGGCAGGCTCGCCATGGACAGCACGGCCTGACCGACATGGTCCGGATCCATCACCGCCTCGGCCCGCAGGGAGCCGTCCGCCTGCGGGACGCCGGCCTTCATCTTGCCGCCCATGGGCGTGTCGGCGTTGCCGATATCGATCTGGCCGCAGGCGATGTCGTAGGCCCGGCCGTCGAGGGAGGTCGCCTTGGTCAGCCCGGTCACGGCGTGCTTGGTCGCCGTGTAGGCGATGGAGTTCGGTCGGGGCGCGTGGGCCGAGATCGAGCCGTTGTTGATGATCCGGCCGCCCCGGGGATCCTGGTCGCGCATGATCCGGAAGGCGTGCTGCGTGCACAGGAACAGCGCCGTGAGGTTGGTGTCGACCACCTGCCGCCAGGTCTCGAGGGGCAGATCCTCCAGCGGGACCGCCGGAGCGCCGATCCCGGCATTGTTGAACAGCAGGTCGAGCCGGCCGAACTCCGCCTTGGTGCGCGCGAACAGGGCGGCGATCGAGTCGGGATCGGTCACGTCGGTCGGGACCGCCACCGCCCCGTGACCGATCCGCGCGGCGACCTCCTCGAGGGGAGCCTGACGCCGTCCCGAGAGAACGACGCGCCATCCGGCGTCGGCGAGCGCCAGGGCGGCGGCCTTGCCGACACCCGTCCCGGCCCCGGTCACGATCGCGATCCGCTCAAGCCCCGACATGCGTTCCTCCCGGTTCCGGTGTTTCACCGCCTGTAGCGGATGGCCGCCGCCGCGCGAAGGCGTCGGCGTTTCAGATGCGGGCCGCGGTCACGGGGCGTACCGGCGGCCGCCATGCGCTATGGTGGTCGAAAGACACGGGGACGGGAACGGAACGATGGGGCAGGGTTCGTCGGCAGGCCTGCGCGGGACGAGCGACGCGGCGGTCCCGGCGTGAGCGCCCCCGAGATCCCGTTCCTCGCCGGCCTCGACGCGCCGGCAATCGCGGCCGTGCGGGCCCGGATGGAGCCTGTGGCGGTGCCGGGCGGCCGGACCCTGTTCGAGCAGGGCGAGACCGGGGACGCCCTGTACACGCTGGTCTCCGGCGCGGTCGGCGTCTCGGCCCGCGACCATGCCGGGCGGCCGACCCGGATCGCGCGCCTGCGGCCGCCCGAGACCTTCGGCGAGATGGCCCTGCTGTCGGACGCCCCGCGGGCGGCGACCGTTATGGCGCTGCGCGATTCGCACCTCCTGCAACTCACCCGCGACGCCTTCGAGGCGGTGATCGCCGAGCACCCGCACACGCTCCTCTACTTCGCCCGGATGCTCGCCGACCGCCTGCGGGCGATCTACAACGGCCACTCGGTCCACCACGCACCGCGGATCTTCACGATCCTGGCCGTGACCGAGGGGCCCGATCCGGCGCGGGTGGCGCGGCAGCTCGCCGCCGCCTTCGACGCCCTGCTGCCCGGGAAGACCGGCTGCCTCACCGACTGGCCGGAGGGCGCCGACGAGGCGTGGTTCCAGGCCTTCGAGGGCGCCCACGCGCGCACGATCTTCGCGGCGCACGACATCGACTGCCCCTGGTGCCGGCAGAGCCAGCGGCGGGGCGACCATGTCCTGCTCCTCGCCGAGCCCGGCGCGCCGCCGCGGCCGGGCGCGGCGGCCTATCTCGACCGGGTGCGCTCCGACTGGATCCGCATGGACCTCGTCGTGCGCCAGGACCCCGCGGCCCGGCGCCCGAAGGCCCTGCATCCGGAGGTTGCCGCGCTGCCCGCGGCGATGCGCATCCAGGTCCGGGACGGCGACCGGGGGGATCTGCATCGCCTCGCGCGGCTCGCCAGCGGATCGGCGCGCGGCCTCGTCCTCGGCGGCGGCGGGGCGCGGGGGCTCGCCCATCTCGGGGTGCTCAAGGCCCTCGACGAGGTGTCCTGCGCGCCCGACTTCGTGGGCGGGACCAGCATGGGCGCGATCATCGCGGCGAGCCTCGCCATGGGCTGGAGCGTCGCGGAGATCCAGGCCCAGATCGAGGCGTTCTTCGCCACCAGCAACCCGATCAACGACTACACGCTGCCGCTGCACGCGTTGACCCGCGGCGCCAAGGTCGATGCCGGCCTCGCGGCGCGCTACGGCGGCGTGCGCATCGAGGACCTCTGGCTGCCGTTCTTCTGCGTCTCGTCGAACCTGACGACCGGCAACACCATGGTGCACCGCTCGGGCGAGCTGCCGAAGGCCCTGCGCGCCAGCATCGCGATCCCCGGCCTCCTGCCGCCCGTGCTGTGCGACGAGGGCGTCCTGGTCGACGGCGGCATGATGAACAACCTGCCGGCCGACGTCGCCGCCGGGCTGGAGCGCGGCCCGGTGCTGGCCGTCGATGTCGGGACCGACCGGGCGTTCCAGGACATGCCGCGGCGCGGGTGGAGCGGACGGCTCATGCGCAGGCTGATCGGCTCGCCGCTGGCGATGCCGGGCCTGGCCCCGCTGCTCCTGCGCGCCGCCACCGTGTCGAGCGACGCGCAGAGCCTGATGGCGGCGGCCCACGCGACCGCCGTGCTGAAGCCGCAGCTCTCCGGCATCGACCTGCGGGCGTGGTCGCGCTTCCGGGAATCGGCGGAGCTCGGCTACCGGGAGACCCGCGCGGGCATCGCGACCGGGACCCTCGCGCGCTGGCTCGATCCGATGCGCTGAACGGGTGCGCTGACCCGGTGCGCTGAGATGTCCGCGTGCGGCGGCGCACGCGCGGCGCCCGCGGCCCTGTAACCCGGACCATCCGCCGACGATCTCCGGTGCAACACGTCATCGGGAGACCGGAACCATGACCCATCCTGCCAAGACCCCGACCGGCGCCGTGCCCGGTTCCGCGCGGGACCGGCGCGCCGCAGCCGACCATTCCGGGCCGCACGCCCTCCTGCACGGCGCCGCCTTCGTGCTGCTGTGCCTCTGGACGCGGACCGCGCCGGAGCGTCTGCGCGACCAGCTCTCCCCGGACGCCGGCGACGGCGCCGCGCTCGGCTTCTGAGCGGATCGGACCGGAGGATGCGCGCGTTCTCCGCCGCGGGGGGGCCCGACATGACGGAGCGCGCGCGAGGATGACCGTCGCGGGAGTGAGGTTTCACCGGATCGCCCTGCCGGAGGTCGGCCTGCACGTGGCCGAGGCAGGCCCCGAGACGGGGCCGCCGACCATCCTGCTGCACGGCTTCCCGGAATCCTGGTACGGCTGGCGCCACCAGATCGGGCCGCTCGCCGAGGCGGGGCTGCGGATCATCGCACCGGATCAGCGCGGCTACGGCCTCAGCGACAAGCCGGCGGGGATCGCCGCCTACCACCTGGACCGGCTGGCCGGCGACGTCCTGGCCCTGGCCGACGCCTACGGCGCGCCCACGGTGCGGCTCGTCGGCCACGACTGGGGGGGCCTCGTCGCGTGGTGGGTGGCGAGCCGCTACCCCGAGCGGATCGACCGGCTGGCGATCCTCAACGCGCCGCATCCCGCGATCGTCGGCACCTACATGCGCCGCCATCCCGGTCAGTGGCTGCGCAGCACCTATGTGGGCCTCTTCCAGCTCCCGCGCCTGCCCGAGCGGCTGCTCACGGCGGATCGCGGCCGGGCCCTGCGGCGCGCGCTGACAACCTCCAGCCGGCCCGGCACCTTCGCGCAGGCCGATCTCGACCATTACGTCGCGGCGTGGCTCCAGCCCGGCGCGATGACCGGCATGCTGAACTGGTACCGGGCCCTGGTGCAGCTGCCCCGGGCGCGGCCGCCGCGGGTGCGCGTGCCGGTGCTGATCCTCTGGGGGCGACGGGACACGGCGCTGCAGCCCGGCTTGGCGGAGGCGAGCCTCGCGTACTGCGACGCCGGCCGGCTCCGCTGGTACGAGCGGGCCAGCCACTGGCTCGCCCACGAAGAGCCCGAGGCGGTCAACGCCGACCTCGGCGCGTTCCTCCGCTAGCCGCCTTGCACCCGCGTGAAAGCGGGCCGGTCCACGCGGGCAAGTTGTAGAGCGATATTCAATGCACGGCCGGATCTCGCAAGTCTCCGCGCCGGCGCGTGCGGACGCGCGTCGGGCGGTGCGGTAATCCGTTCGCTTCTCGGAAGCCACGTACTATTTTTCGCTCGCCGCTCCGGAACATGACGAGCACTTGTCACTTGGTGGTGGCCCATGAGGGCTGATCGGAGCTACTCCACGATGTCTTTTCGTTCTTTCCTGACCGCGGGTGTGGTCTTCGGCGGCCTCCTGGCCGGAACCGTCGCGTCGCAGGCCGCGCCCGCGATCGCGCAGCCCGGCTTCGCCGGATCCGACATGGTCGAGACCGTGGCGATGCATCGCCACCACCGCATGCATCATCACCGGATGCACCGCCATCACTCGACCCGGCACGAGCGCCGGATGCGGCGCATGAACACGATGCGCCACGGCAACCCGAACGCCCGCAACCCGTCGCGCCCGGGCTACCAGCAGCAGCTCGGCAACACCACGGGCGGCCCGCGCTACTGACATCGCGACCGCGCCCGGATCCCGCGCAGGCTGTGGCGGATCCGGGCGCCATCCACCGGCGATGCGGCGTCCGGGCGCCTTCTCCCCAGGCGCATCGGTTCGCCCGGCCTGATTCGCCGGCGTCGCTCTGCTAAGAGGCGGCATGGCCAGAACCGCCGTCCGCCCCGCCGCCGACACGACGCCCACGCCCGGCCTGGACCCGGCCGGCGCGACGCCGATGATGGCGCAGTACATCGAGATCAAGGCCGCCAATCCGGACTGCCTGCTGTTCTACCGGATGGGCGACTTCTACGAGCTGTTCTTCGAGGACGCCGAGATCGCGTCCCGGGCCCTCGGCATCGTCCTGACGAAGCGCGGCAAGCACGCGGGCGGCGAGATCCCGATGTGCGGCGTGCCGGTCGACCGGTCCGACGACTATCTCAACCGCCTCATCGCCCTCGGCCACCGCGTGGCGGTGTGCGAGCAGACCGAGGATCCGGCCGAGGCCAAGAAGCGCGGGCCGAAATCCGTGGTCCGCCGCGAGGTCGTGCGGCTCGTCACCCCCGGCACGATCACCGAGGACCGGCTCCTCGACCCCGCCCGCGCCAACCTCCTCCTGGCCATCGGCCGCCGGAAGACGGGGGAGGGGGCGGTCGCCTACGGCCTCGCCGCGGTGGACATCTCCACGGGCCGCTTCTCCCTCAGCGAGGTCGCGGGCGGCGACCTGTCCGGCGCCATCGCCCGGCACGACCCGCGGGAGATCGTCCTGTCGGAGGCGATCCACGCCGATCCGGCCCTCGCGCGCCTCTGGCAGGAGAGCCGCGCGGCCGTCGTACCCCTCGCGCAGGCCGAGCTCGAGCCCGCGGCCGCCGAGCGGCGCCTGCGCGAGCAGTACGGGGTCTCGACCCTGGAGGGGTTCGGCCAGTTCACCCGGGCCGAGATCGCGGCCGCCGGGGCGGCGCTGCTCTACATCGCCCGCACGCAGCTCGCGGCCCGTCCGCCCCTGGCGGTCCCGACCCGCGAGGATGGCGGGGCCACCCTGGCGATCGACGCGGCGACGCGGACCAACCTCGAACTCACCCGCACCCTATCGGGGGAGCGCGCCGGGAGCCTCCTCGCCACGATCGACCGGACCGTGACGGCGAACGGGGCGCGGCTGCTCGCCGAGCACCTCGCGGGCCCGTTGACCCATCTCGACGCCATCGCCCGGCGGCACGCCGCGGTGGCGTACCTGGTGGAGGACGCGCGCCTGCGCGGCTTCCTGCGCGACGCCCTGGCCCGCGCGCCCGACCTCGCGCGGGCGCTCTCGCGGACGGGGCTCGGTCGCGCGGGTCCTCGGGACCTCGCGGCGATCCGCGACGGCCTCGCGGTCGCGGCGGATCTCGGCGCGCGCCTCGCCGCCATGCACGGCCTCCCGGCGGAACTCGCCCGGCTGGCCGAGCATCTGGCCGAGGCCGACCGGGCGCTCATCGCGACTCTGGCGGCGGCGCTCGCCGACGAGCTGCCCCTGAGCCGGCGCGACGGCGGATTCGTCCGCACGGGCTACCACCCGGAGATCGACGAGGCGCGCACCCTCGGACAGGATTCCCGCAAGGTGATCGCGGCCCTTCAGGCGCGCTACGCCGAGCAGACCGGCTGCCGGACCCTGCGGATCAAGCACAACAATCTGCTGGGCTACTTCATCGAGGTCCCGCAATCCGTCGGCGAGGCCTGCCTGAAGGGCCTGCAGAGCGAGTTCGTCCATCGCCAGACCATGGTGGACGCGATGCGCTTCACCAGCGTCGAGCTGGGCGAGCTCGAATCGAAGATCTCGGGCGCCTCCGACCGGGCCCTGGCCCTGGAGGCCGCCGTCTTCGACGACCTCGCGGCCCGCGTGCTGGCCCAGGCCGAGCCCGTCGCCGAGGTGGCCGAGGCGCTGGCCGGGCTCGACGTGGCGGCGAGCCACGCGGAACTCGCCGTCGAGCTCGACTGGCGGCGTCCCGTGGTCGACGACTCGCTCAGCTTCGTCGTGGTCGGCGGCCGCCACCCGGTGGTCGAGGCGGCCCTGCACCGGGCCGGCGAGCCGTTCATCGCCAACGACTGCGACCTGTCCGGCGACACGCGCGGCCGGATCCGCCTGATCACCGGCCCCAACATGGGCGGCAAGTCGACCTTCCTGCGCCAGAACGCGCTGATCGCGGTGCTCGCCCAGATCGGCGCCTTCGTGCCGGCCGCGGAGGCGCGGATCGGCCGGGTCGACCGGCTGTTCTCCCGCGTCGGCGCCGCCGACGACCTCGCCCGTGGGCAATCGACATTCATGGTCGAGATGGTCGAGACCGCGGCGATCCTCAATCAGGCGACCCGGCGCTCCCTGGTGATCCTGGACGAGATCGGCCGCGGCACCGCGACCTTCGACGGCCTGTCGATCGCCTGGGCCTGCCTGGAGCACCTCCACGAGGTGAATGCCTGCCGGGCGCTGTTCGCCACGCATTTCCACGAGCTGACGGCGCTGGGCGACCGGCTGGCGCGGCTGGAGAACGCCACCCTCAAGGTGGCCGAGCACCGGGACGGCGTCGTGTTCCTGCACGAGGTCGTGCCGGGCGTCGCCGAGCGCAGCTACGGGCTGCAGGTGGCACGGCTCGCCGGCCTCCCGGGCAGCGTCGTGACCCGGGCCGGGGCGATCCTCAAGAGCCTGGAGAAGGCCGAGCGGGGCCGCCCCGCCCGCGCCCGGATCGACGACCTGCCGCTCTTCGCGGCCCTCGCGCCACCCCCGCCGCCGGAGCCGCCGCCGGAGGATCCGCTGGGCGCGCTGCTCGACGGGATCGACCCGGACGCGCTGACGCCGCGCGAGGCGCTGGACGCGCTCTACCGGCTGAAGCGCGAGCGGGCGGCGCGGGGCTGAGACCCGTGGGCCGCGCGCCGGGGGCCTGACCCGAAGAACCTCAGACGGGCGCGGGCGAGAACCCGTCCGGGCAGGCCGGCCCGTCGCGGCCGGCCCGGCGATCGGCCACGTAGTCGAGGGTGCTGGCCACGACGCGCTCGGAATAGGGCTTGGCGATCACCCCGATCGCGCCGGCGAAATCGGCCGGGATGCGCTTGGCGTTGGCGGTCATGAACACCACGGTGGTGCGCCGGTCGGCCGAGAGCGCCCGGGCCACGTCGATGCCGGTCGGGCCGTCGACGAGGTGGATGTCGACGAGGGCGACGTCGGGCGCCGTGGACCGGCCCATCGCGATGGCCTCCGTCGCGTTGCCGGCGACGCCGACGGTGACGTGCCCGAGATCGTCCAGCAGGCATTCCAGCTCGAGGGCGATCAGGGCCTCGTCCTCCACCACGAGGATGCGGAGGGCGGCGTCCGCGGCGGCGTTCCCGGTCCCCATGCGCTCTCCGTTGTCCGGCCCCGCGGCCGACGAGCTTGATGCCTCCACGTCGATTTCTCAAGCCGGCTGCTGGAGCGGGATGTCGATCTCGACGGTCGTGCCCGGGCCGGCATCCGCCCAGGCGATGGTCCCGCGCATCTGCCGGACCACCATCTCCACGAGATTGCGCCCGAACCCCGCCGGGTTCGGGGCCGCCGCGGCGACGCCGACGCCGTCGTCGCGGATCGTCATGTGCATCCCGCCATCGGTGCGGCGGGCGACGATCGACACGCGCCCCTCGCGCTCGCCCGGAAAGGCGTGGCGCAGGGCGTTGGCCGTCAGTTCGTGGATCATCAGCGCGAGAGGCGCCGCCATCGCGGCGGCCACCGCGATCGGCTCGACATCGGCCTCCACCCGGCGCCGCTCCGGGTCCAGCCCGGCATTCATGTCGGCCAGGAACTCGGCCGCGAAGTCGCCGAGGTTGAAGTGCGTGCAGTCGCCTTCGGAGTAGAGCATCCGGTGGGCGGTCGAGAGGGCGCCGATCCGCTCCGCCATGCCCTGGAGCGCGTCCCGCGCCTCGCCGTCGGGAGTGCGCCGGGCCTTCAGGAGCATCAGCGAGGAGATCACCTGGAGATTGTTCTTCACCCGGTGGTCGACCTCGTGCAGCAGGGCGGTCTTCTGCTCCAGCGCCGATGTCAGGTCCTGGGTCCGCGCCGCGACGAGGCGCTCCAGCTCGTCGTTGGTGCCGCGCATCGACACTTCCATCTGGTGGACATGGGTCATGTCCGCCTGCGCGGCGTAGAAGTAGGCGAGCCCCTCAGCGTCGCGCACCGGCGTGATGGTCATCGCGTTCCAGAACGACGACCCGTCCTTGCGATAGTTGAGCAGCTCCACCGAGATTGCCTCGGCGGACTCGACGGCCGCGCGGATGCGCTGGATCGTCGACCGGTCCGTGGCCGGCCCCTGCAGCATGCGGCAGTTGCGCCCGACGATCTCGTCGGCGGCGTAGCCGGTGGCGTTCAGGAAGGCGTCGTTCGCCCAGGCGATCGGGTTGTCGGGCGCGCGCGCATCGGTGATGACCATCGGCGACGGGCTCGACGCGAACGCGTCGACCAGCGTCGCGAGGGGCGGACCGGTCTCGGATCGGGCACTCAACGCATCATTCCACAGTCAGGCGGTGGCCCCGTTCGTCCGGCGGCGCCACCATCGCGCTCCGACCGCGGGACGTGGACACCGCGTTAAGCAAGCTTCTACCAAGATTGGGGCGCAAGACAGCACGATCCAGCGGAGACAGGTGCGGCGTAAGGCTGCCACGATTTCGCGGGATCAAGGCCACGAACGCTCAGGAGTTCCATGCCATGGCGAACCAGCCACAGGCGACGCGTCGCTTCCGGCTCCGCGACATCGTCGAGGACCGGCGGATCGCGCTCATGCTGGCACTCGGATTCTCGTCCGGACTGCCGCTGCTCCTGGTGCTGGGGACGTTCACGCTCCGCCTCGCCTTCTCGGACATCGACGTCCGGGCGATCGGCCTCTTCAGCTACGTGGCGCTGCCCTACTCGCTGAAGTTTCTCTGGGCGCCCGCGATCGACCGCCTGAACGTGCCGGTGCTGAGCGCCCGGCTCGGGCGCCGCCGCGCCTGGATGGTGACGACGCAGGCCGCGGTCGCCCTGTGCCTGATCCTGATGGCCTTCTCGGACCCGAAGACCAACCTCGCGCTCCTCGGGCTCGGGGCCTTCCTGGTGGCGTTCTGCGCGGCCAGCCAGGACGTCGTGATCGACGGTTGGCGCATCGACGCCGCCGGCAGCGACTTCCAGGGCATCCTGGCGGCGACCTCGAACCTCGGCTACCGCCTCGGCCTGATCAGCGCCGGCGCGGGCGCGCTGTTCATCGCCTCCGCGGGGGGCTGGACGCTGGCCTACCTGATCATGGCCGCCCTCATGCTGGTCGGGATGATCGCCGCCCTGCTGGCCCCGGCCTTCGACAGACCGCGCGCGGCCCCCGCCGAGACGCCCGGCCGGTCCCGGTTCTGGTCGATGCGCCGCGCCATCCTGGAGCCGCTGACCGAGCTGCACGGCCGGTTCGGCGGCTCGCTCTGGGGCATCCTCCTGCTCGTGGCCCTGTTCCGGCTGCCCGACTTCCTGTCCGGCGTCATGGCGAGCCCGCTCTACCGGACGCTGGGCTTCGACCTGAAGGAGATCGCCACCGTCACCAAGCTCTACGGCATCTGGGTCGGCATCGCGGGCGGCTTCGCGGGCGGCTGGGCGCTGGCCCGGTTCGGCCTGTTCCCGACGCTGCTGCTCGGCGCCTTCCTGGCCGCCGCCTCCCACCTCGCCTTCGCGTGGCTGGCGGCCGGCGCGCCCGAGATCTGGCGCCTGACCGTGGCCATCTCGATCGAGAACTTCTGCGGCTCCTTCGCGGGGATCGTGCTGATCGCCTACATGTCGAGCCTCACCAGCCCGGCCTACGCGGCGACGCAGTACGCGCTGTTCTCCTCGCTCTACGCGCTGCCGGGCAAGCTGATCGCGGGCTCGTCGGGCTTCGTGGTCGCGGCGATCGGCTACCCGGCCTTCTTCGTCATGACCTCCCTCGTGGGAATCCCCGTCCTCGTGCTCTGCCTCGCGGTCGGGCGGCGGAGCGGTCGGGTGGAGGCCGCGGCCCCGGCGCGGGACGCCCAGGAGCCGGGGAACCGCATCCCGGGGCCCGAGCTTCCTACCACGGCGCGCGCCCCCGGGGCGGCGTGAGCGGGACAGATCCAGGGATCGACGGATGAGCACGAGCGACCTCACCCGCGCCGGCGAGACGCTGCCGGCCGAGACGCCAGAGATAGCGCTGAGCGACGCGGATCTCGCCGCCCTGCGCCGCGCCGTGCAGGTGCTGGAGCGTCCGAGCCTCGCGGCGCGGCTCTCCGCGGCGGCCGGCGCGCCCCTCGACATCATCGGCCGATCGCTGCCGACCCCGGTCACCGAGGCCGTCAGCCGCAGCACCGAGGTGGCCATGCGGGGCGCGCTGCGCGTCGCGCTGGCGACGCTGCCGCGCAAGGAACTCGTCCCCGCCGAGGGCGAGGGTCTCGGCGGCGTGGCCGCGAAGGCCGAGAGCCGTCTCACGCGGCTGCTCGGCTCGGGCGACGCCAAGCACAAGGCGATGGCGGCGCTCTCGGGCGCGGTCGGCGGCGCGTTCGGCCTCGCGACGCTGGCGGTCGAGCTGCCGGTCTCGACCACGCTGATGCTGCGCTCGATCGCCGAGATCGCCCGGGAGGAGGGGGAGGATCTCGAGACCCCCGAAGGCGCGCTCGCCTGCGTGCAGGTCTTCGCCCTCGGCGGCCGGGCCATGGCGCAGACCGAGGCGGGCTCGGCGCTCACCGAGAGCGGCTACTTCGCGGTCCGCGCCGCGCTGGCCAAGACCCTTTCGGAAGCGGCCCGCTACGCCGGGAGCAAGACGCTCCTCGACGAGTCGGCCCCGGCGCTGATCCGCTTCACCGCCCAGATCGCCGCGCGCTTCGGGCTCGTGGTCTCCCAGAAGGTCGCCGCCCAGGCGGTGCCGATCCTCGGCGCCTTCGGCGGGGCGGCGGTCAACACCGCCTTCATGAACCACTTCCAGTCGACCGCGCGGGCGCATTTCACCGTGCGCCGCCTGGAGCGCGCCTACGGCGCCGCCGCCGTGCGGGCCGCCTACGAGGTCGAGAAGGCGGCGCTCGGGATCGCTTGATCCGCCCGCGCTAAAGCCGCAAGGATCCGCGCCATCCGCGCGGGGCGGAGGCACGGAGGCGGCTCTGATCGGCAACGGCGAGATGGTGGCCCGGCTGGCGCTGGCGGCCCTGTTCGGCAGCGTGGTCGGCCTGGAGCGCGAGCGCCTGCTCTGGGCGGCCGGCCTGCGGACCCACATGCTGGTCTGCGTCGGCTCCTGCCTGATCATGCTGGTCTCGGCCTTCGGCTTCGCCGACGTGCTGGGCGCCGAGCACGTCGTCCTCGACCCGTCCCGGATCGCCGCGCAGGTCGTCTCCGGCATCGGCTTCCTCGGCGCGGGGACGATCCTGCTCCGCGGCGAGGTGGTGAAGGGCCTCACTACGGCCGCGAGCCTCTGGGGCGTGGCGGCGATCGGGCTGGCGATCGGCAGCGGCCTCTACGTGCCGGCGCTCGCCGCGACGGCGCTCATCGTCGGGATCCTGGCCGGCGTGAAACCCTTCGAGGAGCGCTGGCGCGACCGGATGCGCGCCCAGACGCTGCGGCTGACCGCCAAGCGCGGCACCATGTCGATCGACACCCTCCAGGCGGCGACCGGCGAGCGTGCCTCGCGCGTCCGGACCTTCACGGTCCATCCGGGGCCCGACCCGGACCTCGACGAGGTCACCGTCACCTTCGTGCGCCTGTCGCGCACGAGCTTCGAGACCATCGCGGCGAAGCTGCGGGCGATGCCGGACGTCACCTCCGTCGACGTGGCGGAGAGCTGACGGCGGGTGACGCGGGGGCGTGCCGCCGCCGGGGCTCAGAACGTCCCGGCGCCCTCGCCGTCGAGGAACAGGCGGTAGGCCGGGTTCTCGGTCTCGTCGGTGGCCGGGTAGCCGAGCGCCTCGATGACGGCGTCGAAGCGGGCGCGCTCGGCCGGCGGCACCGCGATCCCGGCGAGCACCCGGCCGTAATCGGCGCCGTGGTTGCGGTAGTGGAACAGCGTGATGTCGAAGTCCGGGCCCAGCGCTTCGAGGAACTTCATCAGCGCGCCCGGCCGCTCCGGGAACTGGAAGCGGAACAGGCGCTCGTGCGCCACCCCCACGGCCCGGCCGCCGACCATGTAGCGGACATGGACCTTGGCCATCTCGTTGTCGCTCATGTCGAGGACGCGGTAGCCGGCGTCGCGCAGGGAGCCGATCAGCGCCTGCTTCTCGCGCTTGCCGCCGCCGACGTTGATGCCCACGAAGATCTGCGCCTCGGAGCCCGGGGCGTGGCGGTAGTTGAACTCGGTGACGGCGCGCGGGCCGAGCGCCTGGATGAAGGCGCGATAGGCGCCCGGACGTTCCGGGATCGTCACGCCGATCAGGACCTCGCGCTGCTCGCCGATCTCGGCGCGCTCCGCGATGTGGCGCAGGCGGTCGAAGTTCAGGTTCGCCCCCGACGAGATGGCGATCAGCGTGCCGTCGCCGCCCTCCCGCTCGGCGTACATCTTGGCGCCGGCGAGGCTCAGCGCCCCGGAGGGCTCGGACACCGCGCGGGTGTCGTCGAAGATGTCCTTGACCGCGGCGCACATGGCGTCGGTGTCCACGGTGATGACCTCGTCGAGATGCTCGCGGCAGAGCCGGAAGGTCTCCTCGCCGGCCTGCCGCACGGCGACACCGTCGGCGAACAGGCCGACGCTCGGCAGGCTGACCCGGGTGTCGGCCGCGAGCGCGGCGGCCATGCAGGCGGCGTCCTCGGGCTCGACGCCGATCACCTTGGTGCCGGGCCGCAGGTACTTCACGAAGGTGGCGATCCCGGCGGCCAGCCCGCCGCCGCCCACCGGCACGAAGATCGCCTCGATCGGGCCGGTATGCTGCTCCAGGATCTCCTTGCCGATGGTGCCCTGGCCGGCGATCACGTCCGGATCGTCGAAGGGGTGCAGGAAGGTCAGGCCCTGCTCGGCCTCGAGGATCTTGGCCTGCGCCAGGGCCTCGTCGAAGGCGTCGCCGTGCAGCACGACCTCGGCCCCGCGCGCCCGGCAGGCATCGACCTTGATCGAGGGGGTGGTGCGCGGCATCACGATGACGGCCCGCGCGCCGAGCTTGGCGGCGGCGAGGGCGACGCCCTGGGCGTGGTTGCCCGCCGAGGCGCAGACGACGCCGCGGGCGATCTGGTCGGGGCGCAGGCCCGACATCTTGTTGTAGGCGCCGCGCAGCTTGAACGAGAAGACCGGCTGGAGATCCTCGCGCTTGAGCAGGACCGGCCGGCCGAGCCGCTGCGTCAGGCGCGGCATCGGATCGAGAGGGCTCTCGATCGCGACGTCGTAGACGCGGGCGGTGAGGATCTTGCGGATGTAGTCCGTCACGGTGTGCAGTCTCGGCCGATGCGCGGGGCGATGCCGGCCAGATAGACCCTCCGGCCCGCGGATGCGAGCGCGCCCCGCGCGCGGCAGGTCAGCCGAGACGGTCCACCAGCGCCGCCACCCAGACGAGCAGCGCCGCCATCTGCGCCATGAACGTGCCGGCGGAGGCGAGGTCCTTCACGGTCCCGATCATCGGGTGATGGCCCGGATGGACGTGGTCGCAGAGCTTCTCGACGGCGGTGTTCAGGAACTCCGCGGCCAGCATCAGCAGCAGGCTGACCATCAGGGCGACGCGCACCCAGAGCGTCGCGCCGAGGAACAGCGCGACCGGGATCCCGAGCGCCAGGAGCACGAGTTCCTGTCTCACGGCCCGCTCGGTGCGCGCGCCGTGGCGCAGGCCGCGCCAGGAATTCAGGAAGGCGAGGACCAGGGCGTTCATCGGATGGCGGCCTCCGGCACGGACCGGCTGATCCACTTGGCGAGCAGCGGGCCGGTGAGCAGCACCACGAACAGGCGCAGGGTCTGGACGGCCAGCACGAAGGAGACGTCCGCCTTCGAGCCGACCGCGATGATCGCCACCGAGTCGAGGCCGCCGGGGCTCGTGGCGAGGATCGCGGTCAGCAGGTCGATGGGCAGCAGCAGGGTCAGCCCCCAGCCCCACGCCGCGCAGAGGGCGATGACCGAGAAGGTCGCCGCCAGGATGCCCGGCAGGGCGGTGACGGTCAGGCGCAGCGTCTCGCGGGTGAAGCGCAGGCCCACGTAGATGCCGATGCAGGCGTAGGCGAGTTCGAGGAGCGGCACCGGCAGCGCCATCCGGACGAGCCCGGTGGCGTGGAGCAGGCTGCCGAGAACCATCGGCCCGATCTGCGCGCCGGCCGGAACCCGCAGGGCGAGCGCCGCGCCCGCGCCGACGACGGCGACCGCGAGCGTCGCCAGCAGCGAGAGCGGACCGGTGACCTCGCCGGCGCCGGCCGACGCCCCCGGGACCGGGGCCTCCATCAGGAAGCGGGCGGCCAGCGAGGCCGAGAAGACCACGGCGGCGACGCGCACGTACTGCATGAAGGCGACGAGGCGCGGATCGGCGCCGAAATCCTCGGCCATCGCCACCATGGCGGAGGCGCCGCCGGGGGACGAGCCCCAGGCCGCGGTGGTCCCGGGGAGCACGCGCAGGCGCGTCAGGATCCAGCCGACCAGGCCGCTGACCGCGACGGTGACCAGCACGACCGCGACGATGAGCGGCCCGTCCTCCATCAGGGTCTGGGCGATCTGCCCGGTGACGGCGTGCGCGACAAGGCAGCCGATCGCCGCCTGGGAGGCCTGGAACGCGGGCCGCGGGACGCGCAGGCGCGAGCCGCCGACGCCGAAGGCGATGGCCGCGATCATCGGCCCGAGCAGCAGCGCGGCCGGGAATTGCGCCTGCATCAGGCCGTACGACACGGCCGCCGACGCGGCGGCGAGGGCGGCCCAGAGGCCGAGGGTGCGGAGAGGGGGCAAGGCGACCGATCGGGAGAGGCCCGCTTCAGCCGGCAGGCGTCAGGCGCGCGCTATACCGCAATATTGGCCCTGTCACGGCAGAGTTTCGGCACGGCGCCCCCGCGCGGAACTCAGGGCTCGCGCGTGAGGGCCGCGAAGGCGGCGTCGAGGCGCGCCCGGGCGTCGGCCAGGCCCTTGCGGCGGGCGTCGAGCCAGTCGCGGTCGGTCCGCAGCCGCGTCTGCGCGGCGCCCAGCATCCGCCGGACCTCCGCGGGCTGCGGGCCGCCGAGCCCCTTCGCGGCGTCGATCATGCCGCGGGCCGACAGCGCCGCCCGGAAGCGGGCCTCGTCGAGGGGCAGGTCCGGCTTCAGCCCCGACCCCGCCGCGGCCTCGGCGTAGATGCGCCGCACCTCCGGGAAGGGCAGGTCGGCCGGGCGCAGGTCGTGGCTGCGGCCGTAGCTCACGAGCTCGGACGCGAAGTGGTGGCCGAGCCGGAACGGCACGTCGGCCTCGCGCTGGAGCGTGTCGGCGAGCTCGGTGGTGGTGGAATAGTCAGCCGCGACCTCGTCGGCGGCGCGCGCCCGGTCCACGACCAGCCCGTCGAGGACGCGCGTCCAGCGCCGGCACATCTCGGCGGCCTCGGCCAAAGTTCGCCCCGGCGGCTCGGCCTGGTTGCGCTTGTAGTCCGGCATGCCGGAATCGACGTTGTGCGCCATGATGACGAAGGCCTGGGCGGCCCCCACGACGTCGCTGGCCTTCATGCGCAGGCTGTAGAGCGCGACGGGGTTGCGCTTCTGCGGCATGATGCTGCTCGGCCCGGTGAGCGCGCCCTCCCGCAGCAGGATCCAGGGCCGGGTCTGGTGGTACTGCGCGTAGAGGTCCTGCGCGAAGCTGCCGGCCGTGGTGGCGAGGTTCGCCGCGAGCCCGGTCAGCTCGAGCCCCATATCCATCGGCGCGAGCTGGCCGGAATCGTAGCTGTTCTCCACCGGCGCGTCGAAGCCGAGCAGCGCCGCCAGCCTCTCGCGATCCACCGGGAAGCTCGACGTGCCGAGGGCGGCCGCGCCCAGGGGCGACAGGTTCAGCCGCGCCCAGGTCTCCCGGAGGCGGTCGGCATCGCGGGCGAGGACGGATGCGTAGCCCAGGTAGACGTGGCCGAGCGTCGTCGGCTGGGCCTGCACCCCGTTGGTGTAAGCCGGGACGATCGTGTCGGCCTCGCGCTCGGCCACCGCCAGCAGAGCCGCCCGGGTCTCGTCGAGCGCCTTGGCCAGGTTCAGGAGACGGTCGCGCTGCTCGAGCTTCAGCACCGTCGGGATGATGTCCTGGCGGCTGCGCCCGGAATGCATCCGGGTGGCGTCGGCCCCCGCGATGGCGGTGATCAGCGGCTCGATCCGCAGGTAATCGTCCGGCCGCTCGGCGCCCGGCTTGGCGGCGTCGGCGGCGACCTGGTCGAGGGCGCGGGCGACGGTCGCGCCCAGCGCCCGCGGCACGATGCCGGTCTCCACCGTCATCACCAGGGAGGCGCGGTTGATCTGGTCGATCCGGGCGAAGCTGTCCTTCGGCTCGGCGCGTGCGCCCGCGGGGATCAGCAGCGCCAGTACGGCCCAGACCATCGTGCGCCGCATCGAGCCGCTCCCTGTCGTCACCCGTCCTGATAGACCGGTCGCGGCCCCTCTTCCTATTCACAACCGCTCAAGGTGGGCGTCCGCGGCGGCTCAGGCGACGGCCTCCCCGTCGCGGCAGGCGGCCGTGCCCGCTGGCGCGTGCGCCCGGAAGAAGGCGGCCAGGCTCGCGAGGCCGGCGGCCCGCGGATCGCTCGCGCGCCAGACCAGCGCGATGGTCCGCCCCGGGCCGTCGACGTCGAAGGCGCGGGTGACCGTCAGGCCGTTGGGATCGGGGCTCGCCGGCACCGCCAGGGCCGGCAGCAGCGTGTAGCCGGCGCCGGCCGCCACCATCGAGCGGAGCGTCTCCAGGCTGGTCGCGTGGCGGCCCACCGAGGAGCCGGCGCCGCAGGCCGCGATCGTCTGGTCGCGCAGGCAGTTGCCCTCGTCGAGGAGCAGCAGGTCCGGCCCCGCGATCTCGTTGGCGGAGAGCGCGCCGCCCCGGGCAAGGGTGTGCTCGGCCGGGCAGGCGAGCCAGAACGGCTCGACGAACAGCGGCGAGACCGCGAGCCCGTGCGAGGGCAGCGGCAGCGAGACCAGGGCCGCGTCGATGCGGCCGTCGCGCAGACCCTCGACGATGTCGGCCGTGCGCGATTCCGACAGCGAGAGCATCAGCAGCGGGTACTGCTCGCGCAGGGGCCGCAGCACGAGCGGGAAGAAGTAGGGGCCGAGCGTCTGGATCGCCGCCAGCACGAGACGCCCGGTGAGCGGCGAGCCGCGCCCCTCGCTGGCCAGCGCCAGGAGCCGCTGCGCCTCCGCCAAGACGACCCGCGCCTGCCGGACGATGGCCTGGCCCGCCTCGGTGAGCAGGATCCGCCGGTTCGAGCGCTCGAACAAAGTCAGGCCGAGCGCGGTTTCCAGCTTACGGACCTGCACGCTCAGCGTCGGCTGGCTGACGTTGCAGCGCTCGGCAGCCCGGCCGAAATGCCCCTCGTCGGCGACGGCAACGACGTATTCGAGATCGCGGAGGGAGAGGCCGGTCAGATTCATAGGCTGCGTCTATCAGAACCTTTGTGACGATGCATTTGCCTCGGGGTCACGCCCCGGTCATAACCCTTCACCAGAACGGTTCCAGGCTGACCCCACTGTCCACCGAGAGCCTTCGCAGTACGGAGAGACGGTACGCATGAGCGATCAACGCCCGATCCTGACCACCCGCCAGGGCCATCCGGTCCGCGATAACCAGAGCACCCGCACGGTCGGTGAGCGGGGCCCGGCCACGCTCGAGAACTACCAGTTCATCGAGAAGATCACCCACTTCGACCGCGAGCGGATCCCGGAGCGCGTCGTCCACGCCCGCGGCGCCGGCGCCCACGGCTGGTTCGAGGCCTACGGCAAGATCGGCGACGAGCCGGCCTCCAAGTACACCCGCGCCCGCGTGCTGAACGAGACCGGCGTGAAGACGCCGATGTTCGTGCGCTTCTCGACGGTCGCCGGCGCCAAGGAGAGCCCGGAGACCGAGCGCGATCCGCGCGGCTTCGCGGTCAAGTTCAAGACCGTCGACGGCAACTGGGACCTCGTGGGCAACAACCTCAAGGTCTTCTTCATCCGCGACGCGATCAAGTTCCCCGACATGATCCACGCGTTCAAGCCGGACCCGGTGACGAACCGGCAGGAGGCGTGGCGCTTCTTCGACTTCGTGGCCCAGCACCCCGAGTCGATCCACATGGTGACGCACCTGAAGTCGCCCTGGGGCATCCCGGCCAATTACCGCGAGATGGAAGGCTCGGGCGTCAACACATACAAGCTGGTCAACGACCAGGGTGAGGCGGTGCTCTGCAAGTTCCACTGGGAGCCGAAGCAGGGCGTGCGCAACCTGACCTCGAGCCAAGCCTCCGAGATCCAGGCCAAGGATGTCGGCCACGCGACCCGCGACCTGTACGACAACATCAAGGCCGGGAATTTCCCCGAGTGGGAATTCTGCGTCCAGATCATGCCGGACGGCCCGAACGACCACCTGTCGTTCGACCCGCTGGACGACACGAAGCTGTGGCCGGTCGACCAGTTCCCGCTGCTGCCGGTGGGCCGCATGGTGCTCGATCGCGTGCCGGACAACTTCTTCGCCGAGGTCGAGCAGTCGGCCTTCGGGACCGGCGTGCTGGTCGACGGCATCGACTTCTCGGACGACAAGATGCTGCAGGGGCGGACGCTGTCCTACTCGGACACGCAGCGCTACCGCGTCGGCGCCAACTACCTCCAGCTGCCGATCAACGCGCCGCAGCCCGGCGTGAAGGTCTACTCGAACCAGCGCGACGGTCAGATGGCCTACACGGTCGACGGCACCGGCCCGAACAAGCACATCAACTACGAGCCGTCGACGCTGGCCGAGGGCCTGCGCGAGGCGCCGAAGCCCGCGAAGGACTACCACCAGCCGGTGGAGGGCCGCCTCGGACGCTACCAGACCTCGCGGACCGAGGACGACTACACCCAGGCCGGCGTCCGGTACCGCTCGTTCCAGGATTGGGAGCGCGACGACCTGATCGCCAACCTCGTGGCCGACATGAAGCAGTGCCCGGAGCCGATCCAGCTGCGGATGGTCTGGCACTTCTGGCACGCCGACGAGGATTACGGCCGCCGCGTCGCCGAGGGCGCCGGGATCGATCTGGAGAAGGCCAAGGCCCTGCCGCCGCTGCCGGGCCGCGCCGCCCCGGGCAAGCGCCTGCAGTCCGAGACCCTGACCGACGGCTCGCAGGCGCACCGGGTCGCCGCCGAGTAAGCCTCGCGCGCGCGCTCATCGACACAGCCCCGCGCGGTCACCCGGCCGCGCGGGGTTCTCGTTTGCGGAACGGACGGGGGCGAAGATGGCGAGTGTCGTGCACCGCGGGCCCGGCCCGAACGCCGTCATCGGCGGCATGCGGGTCTCCTATCTCGCGCGCAGCGACGAGACCGGCGACGGCCTCGGCATCTACCGCGTCGCGATGGATCCCCGGACGCCGGGCGCGGGACTGCATCGCCACGCCCGGCTGACCGAGACCTTCTCGGTCGAGGCGGGCCGGCTCGCCCTGCACGTCGACGGTGCGGATCACGACCTCGGACCCGGCGATTTCGCGCTGATCCCGCCCGGCGTCGCGCACGCCTTTGCCAATCGCGGCGACCGCACGGTGCGCTTCACGCTGAGCTTCGCGCCGGCCCTCGGCCGCGAGGGCTTCTTCGAGGGTCTGGCCCGCCTCGCCGCGGAGGGACGGCTCGGCGACGCCGCCGCGATGACCGACCTGATGGCCCGCTACGATCAGGAACCGCTGGCCGGGTTCGCCGGCTGGAGTTCGGTCAGCGGCTGAGCGGCCGGATCCCGCGGCTCGGGTTCGGCCGCGCTGACCTTCCGGTCGCGTCCGGCGGCGAGCCCGATCAGGATCGCCGCGACGGTGATGCCGACGAACAGGGCGCCCGGCACGGCCCAGCCGCCGGTCGCCTCGTGGGCGAGACCGAAGAGCAGCGGCCCCAGCGCGGCGCAGGTGTAGCCGATGCCCTGCGCCATGGCCGAGAGGCCGGCGGCGCTCGCCGCGTCCGCGGCGCGCAGCACGATCAGGGTCAGGCCCAGCCCGAAGCAGCCGCCGATCCCGAAGCCCAGCGCGCAGGCGGCGGGGATCCGCAGGGACTCCGCCCCGAAGGCGAGGACCACGAAGGCGGCGGCCGTCAGGCCGGGAATCACGACGATCCAGGCGCGCTGGTCGCGGGCGCGGGCCGCCAGCATGGCAACAAGCAGGGCGCCCGGCGCCTGCACCAGCGTCGCCAGCGAGGCGTAGAGCCCGGCATTCAGCGGCGTGAGCCCGCGGCCCTGCAGGAGCAGCGGCAGCCAGCCGAACAGGATGTAGGCGAGCGACGATTGCAGGCCCATGAAGCCCGTCACCCACCACGCCAGCGGGTTGCGGAGCAGCCGCCCGGCCGAGGGCGCGGCGGTCGAGGCGGTGCGGCGGGCGAACGGGATCCACACGAAGGCCGCCACCAGCGCGGGCAGCGACCAGATCGCCAGGGCGGAGGGCCAGCCGCCCCCGAGGGCGTGCTCCACCGGCACCGAGGCCCCGGCGCCCGCGGCCGCGCCGAGGCACAGGGTCATCGTGTAGAGGCCGGTCATCAGGCCGCCGTTGCCGGCGAAATCGCGCTTCACCAGCGCCGGCAGCAGGACGTTGTCGAGCCCGATCCCGATGGCCGCGAGCGCCGTGCCGGCGAAGAGCGGCACGAGGCCGCCGAGACCGCGGAGCGTCAGGCCGGCGACGAGGATGGTCGAGCCGGCGAGCACGGCGAGGTCGGGCCCGATCCGGCGGATCAGCGGCGCGGCCAGCGCGCAGGCGATGCCGAGGCACAGGACCGGCAGCGTCGTGAGGATGGCGGCGCCGCCGGCGCCGAGCCCCGTGCCGTCCCGGATCGTCGCCAGCAGGGGGCCGACCGTGCTCAGCGCCGGGCGCAGGTTGAACGCGACCAGCATCAGCGCGAGGCCGAGCAGGAACCGGTTGGCGGTCGCCCGGTCCGCGGTCACGGCCGCCGCCGCGCGATCACGGCTCCGCCCAGGCAGGCGGCCAGCATCAGCGCGAAGGCGGCGTCGCCGAACTGACCGTAGAGCGTGCCGCCGACGATGCGGGCGGGCAGGTCGGCGTCGAGCCAAGTCTCGGTGTCGAGCGAGGTGCGGGCGACGACGCGGCCGTGCGGGTCGATCACCGCGGAGATCCCGGTATTGGCGTCGCGCACGAGCGGCAGACCCTCCTCCACGGCGCGCAGGCGCGCCTGCGCCAGGTGCTGGCGCGGCCCCGGCGTGTCGCCGAACCACGCGTCGTTGGTGACGTTCAGGATCAGCCCCGGCGGCTGCGGGGACGGCGCGGCGTGCCCGGCGGGCAGGATCGCGCCCGGGAAGATCGCCTCGTAGCAGATGGTCGCCGCGACCGGCGGCAGGCCCGGCACCGTCAGGATCCGCTGCCCGGCGAGCGTCCCGGCCGAGAACCCGCCGGGGATCGCCACGAACTGGCGCAGCCCCACGGCCCGCAGGGCGGCGTCGAGGGGCGCGGGGAGGTACTCCCCGAACGGGACGAGGTGGACCTTGTCGTAGCTGTCGGAGATCCGGCCGTCCGGGCCGATCACCAGGACGGCGTTGAAGAAGCGCAGGCGCTCGCCCGGCAGCGGCTCCTCGGCGCGGGCCGCCCCGGTGATCAGGTGCTGCCCGGGCTTGAGTCCGGCCGCCACCTTGGCCAGGGCGTCGGGGTCGCGCTGGATCAGGAACGGGAAGGCCGATTCCGGCCAGACGATATGGGTCGGTTCCGGCGCACCGGCCTCCGTCGGGCGCTGGCTCAGCTCGATGTAGCGGTCGACGATGTCGGCCCGGTTCTCGGGCCTGAACTTGGCGTCCTGGGGCAGGTTGGGCTGGACGAGCCGCAGCCGGACACCCGCGACCACCGGGTCGGGCGGACCGAGCCGCTCGGCCCCGTAGAGCGCCAGGCCGGCGAGCACGATCGCGGCGGCGACGCTCGGCCCAAACCGGGCGCGCGGATTCGCGCCGGTGGCGAGCGTCGCGGGCGCCGCGCAGACCAGCGCGGCCAGGATGCCCAGGCCGTAGAGCCCGATCGCCGCCGCCCCCTGCATCAGCCAGAGGTTCTGGGCCAGCGCCATCCCGAGGGTGTTCCAGGGGAACCCCGTGAACAGGTGGCCGCGCAGCCAGTCGGCCGCGCCGAGCCCGAAGGCCAGGGCGGCGATCCGCGCCGCGCCCCGCGCCCAGAGCAGGCCCGCGGCGCCGAAACCGGCGCCGTAGAACAGGCCGAGGACGAAGGGCAGGCCGATCACGCCCAGCGGCAGGGCCCAGAGGAACTCGTCGGCCTCGACCAGGAAGGCCTGGCCCAGCCACCAGAGACCGGCGGTGAGGTAGCCGAAGCCCCAGGCCCAGCCGATGAGGAAGCAGGGCGCGAATCTCCGGACCGTCGTCCGACCGACCGCAGCCCCGTCCTGCAGCCAGACCGCGACCGTCAGGGAGACCGCGAGCGCCGGCAGGAGCCCGTAGGGCGGCATGGCCAGCGCGCCCAGGGCGCCGGCGAGCCACGCTAACCCGAGCCGGCGCCAGCCGGTCAGGCGCGCGATCGCCAGCACCGCGCCGGGGACGCGCGCCCGCTCCGGATCGGACATGGGACCCGGGATCGGCCCGCGCATCGGTGCGCCGGCCGCCGCGGGCGACCGGGCGAAACCGTCCACCAGACCCGTCACGCCGCGACCGTCACGGGTGCGGCGTCTCGGCGACCGGGGCGTTCGCGGGCGGCGGCAGGGCGAGCGGCACGACGTTGCCGATGCGCGCCGCGCCCTTGTGGAACCGGAGCCGCTTCAGGCGGCGCGGATCGGCGTCGAGCACCTCGAACTCGAGGTCCCCGGGGCCGGCGATCAGCTCGCCGCGCGACGGGACGCGGCCCGCCAGCGTCACGATCATGCCGCCCAGCGTGTCGATCTCCTCGGCCATCTCGCCGACGGCCGCGACGAGGTCGACACCGGTCACTTCGGAGACCTCGGCCAGCGGCGTGCGCGCGTCGGCCACGAAGACCTCGCCCTCGCCCTCGACGCGCTGGACGTACTTGTCCTCGGCCACGTCGTGCTCGTCCTCGATGTCGCCGACCACGACCTCGATCAGGTCCTCGATGGAGATCAGCCCGTCGGTGCCGCCGTACTCGTCGATGACCAGCGCCATGTGGGTGCGGGTCGCCTGCATCCGCACCAGCAGGTCGATCGCCGGCATGGAGGGCGGCACGAACAGGACCGGCCGCTGGATGCGCGCCGCCGCCAGCGTGGTCGTCAGGTCGACTTTGCCGAGGTCCAGGCCGCGCGGCAGGCGCGACGCCGGCCGGCGCGGGCGCGGCGCGGCCGGCGCGTCCGCCGCGCCGTCGGCCGCGAGTTCGGCGGGCTTCGAGACGGCGGGCGCGCTGCGGCGGGCCGGCTCGGCCTTGGCGGCGATGTGGTCGACGAGGTCGCGGATGTGGACCATGCCGCGGGGATCGTCGAGGGTCTCGCCGTAGACCGGCAGCCGGGAATGGCCGGCCGTGCGGAACAGCTTGAGCAACTCGCCGAGGCTCGTGTCGTTCGAGACGGCGACGATGTCGGCCCGGGGGACCATCACGTCGTCGACGCGCACCTTGTGCAGGCCGAGGACGTTCTTGAGCATGACGCGCTCGAGCGGGGTGAGGCCGCTCTCGCCGGCGTCCGGCTCTGCCAGCGCCTCCTCAAGACCCTCGCGCAGCGAATCGCGCGGCTTGAGATGGAGCGCCTGGAGCAGGCGGTCGTACCAGGGCTCCCGGTGCTGGGACTCGCCCTCGGTGGAACTGGGCGCGGCCAGGGCCGCGCCGCGACTTCGATCGTTGCTCATGTCTCTCGGGTCTGGGGTCGCTCGGACGTCGCGCGCTCAGGCATAGGGATCCGGGATGCCGAGGGTCGCGAGTGCCGCGACCTCGAGGGCTTCCATGGCATCGGCCTCGGCCTCGCCGATCTCGTGGTCCTGACCGAGACAATGCAGGGTGCCATGGACGAGGAGGTGGGCGAGGTGATTCTGGAGCGGCTTCGACTGCTCGGCACTCTCGCGCACCAGGGTCTCGTACGCAAGGACCACGTCGCCGAGGGGCGCGGCGGTCCCGGCATGCCGCGGCTGCGGGGCGGCCGGGAAGGACAGGACGTTGGTGGGCTTGTCCTTGCCGCGCCAGGTCCTGTTGAGTTCCCGGACGGCGGCGTCGTCGGTCAGCAGGACGCTGACCTCGACGGGACCGTCCGGCCTCTCGGGGGCGACGGCGAGCCCGGCCTCGACGGCGCGGGTGACGAGGGCCTCGAGGTCCGGAACCGCCGTCTCCCAGCGCGCGTCCTCGACGGCGAGGTCGATCTCGTGGGGCATGGTCACGCCAGGGGCCGGCGGCGGGGATTCGGGTTGCGGTCGGCCTCCGCGCTGCCGTGGGCGGCGCGCTCGTAGGCGGTCACGATCCGGCGGACGAGGTCGTGGCGGACCACGTCGACGTCCTTGAACCGCACGTGCCCGATCCCCTCGACGCCCTCCAGCACACTGACCGCTTCCACGAGGCCGGATTTCTGGCCCGGCGGCAGGTCGATCTGGCTCGGATCGCCGGTGATGATCATGCGCGAGCCCTCGCCCAGGCGGGTGAGGAACATCTTCATCTGCATGGAGGTGGTGTTCTGCGCCTCGTCGAGCAGCACCACCGCGTTGGTGAGGGTTCGGCCGCGCATGAAGGCGAGCGGCGCGATCTCGATCTGGCCGGTCTGGAGGCCACGATCAACGTGGCGGGCCTCCATGAAGTCGTACAGGGCGTCGTAGATCGGGCGGAGGTAGGGGTCGACCTTCTCGCGCATGTCGCCCGGCAGGAAGCCCAGGCGCTCGCCGGCCTCGACCGCGGGCCTGGACAGGATCAGCCGCTCGGCATGGCCCTGCTCCAGGAGCGACACGGCGTGGCCGACGGCGAGCCAGGTCTTGCCGGTCCCGGCCGGGCCCTCGGCGAAGACCAGCTCGTTGGTGCGCAGGAGCTTGATGTAGGCGTCCTGCGCCGGGTTGCGCGCCCGCACGGCCCCGCGCTTGCGGGTGGCGATCTGCTCGAAATGCGGCCTGTCGGCCTCGGCCGCGATGACCTCGGCCGGGAACAGGGTCGCCTGCGCCGTGGCCTCACGGATTGCGCCGTCCACGTCGCCGAGGGTCAGCGTGCTGCCGCCGGTCCGCACCCGGGCGTAGAGCTTCTGGAACACCCGCCGCGCCGTCTCGGCGGCGTCGGCCGGCCCCTTGATGACGAGGTGGTTGCCGAGCGCGGTGGCGGTGACCTCCAGCCGGCGCTCGATATGGGCGACGTTCTGGTCGTACTGGCCGAAGACGAGGCTCGCGAGGCGGTTGTCGTCGAAGGTCAGCGGCACCTCGACCGCCTCGTCCGATCCGGCCGGCCGCGCCGCCGGGCCGCGCCCCTTGAGCGCGCCGCGCGCGCCCGCACCGTCCGACGCGCTCAAGCCGCCATCCTCGCCATCATCCCGACCGCTCCGCTCCTCACGCCGCCGCAGCCGCGGAGACGAGCTCTCCGAACAGGCTGTTGGACCCCGCCTCGGTGATCCGCACGGGCACGACCTGTCCGATATGGTGAGGCGCGGCGTCGAACTGGACGGCCAGCAGGTGCGGCGTCTTGCCCGCGACCTGACCGGGATGCCGCCCGGGCTTCTCGACCAGAACGTCGAAGACCCGGCCGACGGCCGCCCGCTGATAGGCGTGGCGCTGGCCGTCGAGGAGCGCCTGCAGCTCGGCGAGCCGGGCCGCCATCACGGCCTCCGGCACCTGATCGGTGCGGTCGGCGGCCGGCGTGCCGGGGCGTGGGCTGTACTTGAACGAGAAGGCGCTCTCGAAGCCGACGTCGCGCACGAGCCGCAGGGTCTCGGCGAAGTCCGCGTCGGTCTCGCCGGGGAAGCCGACGATGAAGTCGGAGGACAGGGCGATGTCGGGCCGCGCCGCGCGGATCCGGTCCATCAACCGGCGGTACGCGTCGCCGGTGTGCTTGCGGTTCATCGCGGCGAGGATCCGGTCGGAGCCCGACTGCACCGGGAGGTGCAGGTAGGGCATCAGGGCCGGCACCTCGGCGTGCGCCCGGATCAGGGCGTCGTCGAAGTCGTTCGGGTGGCTCGTCGTGTAGCGGATCCGCGCGATGCCGGGGATCTTCGCCACCGCGCGCACCAGGTCGGCGAGGCCCGCGGGCGCACCGTCGGGGCCGTCGCCGTGATAGGCGTTGACGTTCTGGCCGATCAGCGTGATCTCGCGGACGCCGCCGTCGGCGAGCTTCTCGGCCTCGGCGAGCACCGCCGCCACGGAGCGCGAGACCTCCGCGCCCCGCGTGTAGGGCACCACGCAGAAGGCGCAGAACTTGTCGCAGCCCTCCTGAACGGTGAGGAAGGCCGACGAATCCAGCGTCCGCCGGCGGGGCAGGTGGTCGAACTTGTCCTCGACTGGGAACTCGGTGTCGACGACGCGGCGCTCGCGGGAGCGCGCCAGCAGGTCCGGCAGCCGGTGATAGCTCTGCGGGCCGACGACCACGTCGACGGCGGGCTGGCGCGCCTGGATCTCGGCGCCCTCGGCCTGGGCGACGCAGCCCGCGACCACGATGCGCGTGTCGAGGCCCTGCGCCTTCCGCTCACCCTTGAGCACGCGCAGGCGGCCGAGTTCGGAATAGACCTTCTCGGCGGCCTTCTCGCGGATGTGGCAGGTGTTGAGGACGACGACGTCCGCGTCCTCGACCGTGTCGGTCGCCGTGTAGCCCTCGGCGCCGAGGACGTCGGCCATGCGGGCCGCGTCGTAGGCGTTCATCTGGCAACCGTAGGATTTGACGAAAGCCTTCTTCAACGCGCGCCGTCCCGAACCGTCCGATGATCCTTGCACCCGCCCCGCGGGGCCCGCCACGCGGCCTGTAGCACGGATCGCGGGGGCCGTCGCGGCGCCCGAAACGCGACCGGCCGCCCGAGGGCGGCCGGTCAGAGGCTGTCGCGGTCGAACCTGCCTCAGTGGGCGGCCGGCGCCGCCGCGGGCAGGTCGATGACCATCTGCTGGAAGAACGGCACGTAGGCCTGCAGCATCACGAACAGGCCGACGAGGCAGGCCAGCGCGATCGAGTGCCAGAACACGAAGCGCAGGATCTTGCCTTCCTGGCCGAAATAGCCGGTGGCCGTGGAGGCGACGACGATCGACTGGGCGTCGACCATCTTGCCCATCACGCCGCCCGACGAGTTCGCCGCCGCCATCAACACGCCCGAGAGGCCGAGCTGCTCGGAGGTGATCCGCTGCAGGCCGCCGAACAGGACGTTCGAGGCCGTGTCGGAACCTGTGAGCGCCACGCCGAGCCAGCCGAGCAGCGTCCCGAAGAACGGGTAGAGGATGCCGGTGCCCGCGAAGGCCAGCCCGAGCGTGGCGTCGACGCCCGCGTAGCGGGTGAGGACGCCGAGCGCGAGCATCGCCGCGATGGTGATGAGCGAGTAGCGCAGGGCCCAGATGGTCTCGAAGTAGGCCGTGACGAGGCGCAGCGGCGAGAACCGCATGATCAGGCCGGAGATGATCGCCGCGATCAGCACGCCGGTGCCGGTGTACGACATGTAGGTGAACAGGAAGACCGCGCCCTCCGGCACCGGCTTGGCCACCACCGGCGGCACCTTCATGATCACGTTGTGCAGGCCCGGCACCTCGTATTTCCAGGTGAAGAGCGGGTTGACGATGCCCTTGAACCAGCCGGTCCCCCAGATGGCCACGACGATCGACAGGATGATCCACGGCACCCAGGCCATCAAGATCTCGCCCTGCGAGGCGGTGCGGGCGCCGGTATGGACCGGGGGCGTGCCGGGCACGCCGGCGCCGAGCGCCACGGGCCGCGGACCGGCGACGGCGAGCGACGGATCGTGGCCGCGCAGAGCCGGCGACGACCAGATCTCCTTGGGCTGCCAGACCTTCAGGAACAGCACGAGCGCGAGCATCGAGGCGAGCGAGGCGCCGATATCGACGATCCACGGGTTGACGTAGTTCGAGATCAGGAACTGCGCGACCGCGAAGGAGGCGCCGCAGACCAGGATCGGCGGCCACACCCGGATCATGCCGCGGAAGCCCGCGAACACCCAGATCAGCCAGAACGGCACGATCAGCGAGAACAGCGGCAGCTGCCGGCCGATCATCGCGCCGAGGATCTCCGGCGGGTAGCCGGTGACCGAGGCGAGGCCCTGGATCGGCGCGCCGAGCGCCCCGAAGGCCACCGGCGCGGTGTTGGCGATCAGCGACAGGCCGGACGCGGCGAGCGGCGAGAAGCCGAGGCCGATCAGGATCGCGCCCGTGACGGCGACCGGCGTGCCGAAGCCGCCCGCGCCCTCGAAGAAGGCGCCGAACGCGAAGGCCACCAGGAGCAGCTGGAGGCGTCGGTCCGCGGTGATGCCCGCCACCGACTGTTGCAGGATCGCGAACCAGCCCTTCTCCACCGTGAGCCGGTAGAGGAAGATGACGTTGAGGATGATCCAGCCGATCGGGAAGAAGCCCGTGACCATCCCGAGGATGGCGGCGCGGGTGGCGAGATCGGTCGGCATGCCGAAGCCGACGATGGCCACCAGCATGGCGAGGCCGAGGGCGATGACCGCCGCGATATGGGCCTTCACGCGCCCGCTGGCGATCATGGCGAGCAGTGCGATGACCGGCACTGAAGCGGCGAGCGTCGAGAGCCACGGGCTCCCGAACGGGTCGTAAACCTGGTTCCAGGTTTGCACCGGGCGTCCTCCAATAATTTCCGTCTGTTCCGGATTGCGGCCTAGCTAGCAGACGTGTTCCGGCCGCTCAATGCGTTGAATCATGTATTCTGACGGTGATTCCACCGGCTTACTCTCGCGCGGATCGGCGGATCCGCCCGGTCGAACAGCGACGAGCTGGTCTCGAAAGGATCAGACCCGTCCGGACCAGGCGTAAAATCTGGATCTGAGACAGGATTCCGTTCGCGCTTAGGAGCTTAGGCGTGGAAAAGCTGGCCGCGCGCGCCTCCCACGGTGCCGGGGTCGCGGGCGCGCCGGCTCCGGATCCCGACGCGGGAGCAGCGTCCGGCGCAGCGCCGAGGGTTCAGACCGGCGCGATCTCCGGCCCCTGGAGACCGATCTCCGGGGCGGCCGGCCGCGCGTCGGGTGCCGGGGCGGTGCCGGCGCCCGTGCCGGCGCCCCGCAGGGCCGCGCGCACCTCGGCTTCGGCGGCCGCGGTGGCGACCTTCCGGTCGGTGGTCGCCTCGAAGGGGATCGGCGCGCCCCAGACCACGTGCACGTCGATGGGGCCGCCCTGCACGAAGGTCGCGAGGTGCGGCACCAGCTCCATGTCGCCGTACCACGCGATCTCCGCGCGCTCGGCGCGCGTGACCGGCAGGCCGTTGCGCCGTGGATAGGCGATGGCGAGCGGCTGGAGTCGCACCCGGCCGCGCCCGGCCTCGGCCTGCAGCGCCGCGCGGGCGGCGCCGACGAGGGAGGAGCGGAACGGCAGGAGCCGGGTGCCGTCGCCGGTCGTCCCCTCCGCGAACAGGACGACCAGCTCCCCCTCGGCCAAGCGGTGGCCCATGGCGGTGCTGACGCTCGCGGTCGCGCCGCGGCGCTGCCGGTCGATGTAGATCGTCCGCTGGAGCCCCGCGAGGACGCCGATCAGCGGCCAGCCGGCGATCTCGGACTTCGCCACGAAGGAGAGCGGCCGCAGCGAACCCACCGCGATGATGTCGAGCCACGAGACGTGGTTGGCGAGCACCAGCGCCGCCTCGCCGGGGGCCGGGGGCGTCCCGCTCTGCGTGACCCGCACCCCGAACAGCCACAGGAAGACGCGGTGGAACAGGATCGGCGCCAGGGTCGCGCGGCGGCCGAGGAGCCGCAGGGCGATCCAGTGGGGCGGTCCCAGCACAGCGAAGGCGAGGGCGAGGGCCGCGACGCGCCAGGCGATGCCGAGGCGGCTCACGGCGTCACAGGTCGGCGCTCATCGTCAGCGCGGTCGCCCGGCTGCCGTCGGCCTTGAGATAGTAGCCGGTGCGCGAACCGACCTGCCGGAAGCCGTGCCGGGCGTAGAGCCGCAGCGCGGGAGCGTTGCCCTCGTCGACCTCCAGATGCACCCGGGCGACGCCGTCGAGGGCGAGGCTCGCCAGGTGCTCGCGGAGCAGCTTGCGGCTGTGGCCGCCGCCGCGCAGCGCCGGGGACAGCACGACCGTCAGGATCTCGGCCTCGTCGGCGGCCCGGCGCGAGAGCACGAAGCCCTGGAGCACGCCCGCGCGCCAGAGGGCGTGCGCGTGGGTCGAGCGCTCGCAGAGCATCCGCTCGAACTCGTGCGCGTCCCAGGGCCGCGCGAAGGCGGTCGCGTGGAGGCGGGCGAGGGCAGGGGCCTGCGCGGCGTCGCGGAGCGGCGCGACGTAGGGCTCCGGGGTCAGCGCGTCCCACCACGCGAACCACCAGTCGAAGGGCCAGAAGGGCAGCGGGCGCGTCATCGCCGTGCGATCCGCGCGTGGTCCTGCGGCCGGGCATCCGGCCCCCGCAGGTAGAGGGGCCGCGCCAGGGCCTGCGCCGGGTCGGCGACGAGGCCGAGGGAGGCCACCGCCGCAATATCGGGACCGCCGACATGGGTGACGCGCGCCGCGACGCCGCGCGCGGCGAGCGCGGCAGCCAGCATCGGCGCGCCGGAACCGGTCAGCACCACCGGGCCGTCGCCCAGCTGCTCGGCCGCCGCCTCGACGGCGAGATGCGCGGGCGCGAGGCCGTCGCCCGGCCCGAGGGCCTGCACGTAGACGGCGCCGTGGCGGGCGTCGATCACCGCGGCGATCGTGCCCGCGACGGTGTCGGCCAGGAGCGGCGCGAGGAGCGCTGAGAGGGTGCCGACGCCGACGACGGGCTTGCCGGTCGAGAGGCCGATGGCGCGGGCCGCCGAAAGGCCGACCCGCAGCCCGGTGTAGCTGCCGGGCCCGACCGTCACGGCGACCCGGTCGATCGCCTCAAATCCGCCCTCGACCCGGGCGATCACCCGCTCGATCAGCGGCAGCAGGGATTCCGCGTGGCCGCGCGCCATGGGCAGCGACTCGGCGGCGAGGGGCACCTCGGACTCCTCCGCCATGACGCAGGCGGCGCAGGTGTCCAGCGCTGTGTCGATGGCCAGGATACGCACGCTCACTCCCACAGGCCGGTCCGCGCCGACGGTTGCCTCCCTGCGCCGCGACGGGCGCGAAGAGCCTCCAGCGTTAGAGCAAAACCGCCGCCTCGTCAGCGGCGGGGCGCCCGCACCGGGCGGATCACCGGTGGAGTGTTGCCGGCTTGCGCCGGTGCGCGCCCGCGGCCTCGGACGGGTCCGGCGCACCGGCCCCCGGCTCCGCCGCGAAGGCGGGAGCCGGGGGGCAGCCGAGGGCCGTTCCGGCCCTCCGGCGTGCCGCCCGCACCGCGGCGCGGGCGCGGATCCTCAGATCGCCTGGACCTCGCGGATCTCCGGCAGGAAGTGCCGGAACAGGTTCTGCACGCCGTGCCGCAGGGTCGCCGTGGAGGACGGGCAGCCCGAGCAGGCCCCCTTCATCTCCAGATAGACCACGCCCTCCTTGTAGCCGCGGAAGGTGATGTCGCCGCCGTCGCCCGCCACCGCCGGGCGCACCCGGGTCTCGAGCAGGTCCTTGATGGTCACGACGGTGTCGTGGTCCGCCTCGTCGTAGAACTCGTCGCCCGGCTCGATCTCGCCGTGGCCGCCCTCGGCCATCACGGGCGCGCCGGACTGGAAGTGCTCCATGATCGCGCCGAGGACCGCCGGCTTGACCTGCGCCCAGTCCGAGCCGTCCTCGGCCTTGGTCACCGAGATGAAATCGTGGCCGAAATAGACGCCCGCCACGCCCGGGACGGTGAACAGCGCCGCGGCCAGGGGCGAGCGGGCGGCGGCCTCGGCGTCCCGCGCCTCGAAGGTCGATTCCGCCAGCACGACGCGGCCGGGCAGGAACTTCAGGGTGGCCGGGTTCGGCGTGGCTTCGGTCTGGATGAACATGGTGGCGATACTCCGCTGCGCCGGTTCAAGGCCGGCCGGGACAGGCGCCGCGAGGCGCCGCCTCCCATGTGGACCGGCGATCGGATTTTCTCAACCTGTCGTCCGGTCCCGCCGGCGCGCGAGAGTGGACATTCGGCCGACGGCGCGACAGGACGAACGCCGTCGAACGCCAGAGGAGCCGGCAGTGGACATGACCGCGGACCAGACCCTCGCGCAGGACTTGCTGAAGGATCTGCGCGAGGCCCAAGCCAAGCTGGACGCGGCGCGCGCGGAAGCGGCCTCGCTCAAGGTGCTGCTCGCGCTGCGCACGCATCAGCACGACCAGGCCTGGCAGGAGGGGCAGCGCCTCGCCGCGGCGCTCGCGGAGGCGCAGACCCGCGCGGAGGCGGCCACGACCGCGCGGGCCGAGACGCAGGTGGACGCGCAGGCGAACGCGGCCGCGTCCGAAGCCGCCGCGATGGCCGACGAGCGCACCGAGGCGGTCCGGACCGTCCTGGGCGCGGTCCTCGCCAGCATCGGGCACCGCGCCCTCGACCGGCGGCGCTTCCAGGACCTGATTGCCCGGGCCGGCCGCGAGGCGCCGGATCAGGGTCCGGGCGCGGCCCGGCACGCCGTGCTGCTGACCGAGGCGCGGCGGGTGCTGGGGATCGCCCAGTAGGGCGGCCGGAAGCGCGCGCACCGCGACCGGTCGCCGGCGGCAGGGTTAACCGACGCTTAACCCAGCTCTCCCATCGTCGTCCCCGGGACGGACAGGAGATCGACCGCATGCTGATCAGCGAGCACCACGTGCGCGAGTGCGCCTACTACATCTGGGAGAACGAGGGCCGGATTCACGGGCACGCTGCGGCCCACTGGATCCGCGCCGAGTCCGAGCTGCGCGCGAACGCGATGCTCGCCGCCGCCGCGTCCGAGACGGTCGAGGCCGCCAAGCCCGTCGAGGCCGCCGCGAAGGCCGCGCCGGTGAAGACCGCCGCCAAGCCGGTCGCCAAGACCGCTGCCACCAAGACCGCCGCTGCAAAGCCCGCCGCCAAGCCCGCCGCGTCGAAGACCGCCGCTGCCAAGCCCGCGGCCGTGAAGGCCGCCGCGAAGCCGGCGGCCCCGAAGCCCGCCCGCGCCTCCAAGGCCGCGGTGACCGCCGGCCTCGCCGCCAAGGCGAAGCCCGCCCGGACCCCGGCCTCGATGCACTGAAGGGTCGGCGCCGCGGCGCCACCACGGCCTCTCCCGGAGCCCGCCCCTCGCGCAGGGGCGGGCTTCCGTCGTTCGTGGGCCCGGCGCGGAACAGGCCGGGCGCCGGCAGGTTGTCCGGCCTGATGCGGGCGCAGGGCTCCGCGACGGGGCTGCGATGCGCGCGGTGATCTTCGACATCGACGGGACGCTGCTCGACAGCGTCGACCTGCATGCCCGCGCCTGGGTGGAGGCCTTCGCGCATTTCGGCGTGGAAACCGGCTTCGCCGAAGTCCGCCGGCAGATCGGCAAGGGCGGCGACGAGCTGATGCCGGTCTTCCTGTCGGAGGAGCGGATCGCGCGGGAGGGCGAGACCATCGAGGCCTACCGCTCCGACCTGTTCAAACGGCGCTACCTGTCCGAGGTCCGGCCGTTCCCGGGTGTCCGGCCGCTGTTCGAGCACATCCGCTCCGCCGGGCTGAAGATCGCGCTCGCCTCGTCGGGCAAGCGCTCCGAGGTCGAGCACTACACCGAGATCCTGGAGATCGGCGACCTCGTCGACGTAGCCACGAGCTCGGACGACGCGGACCGGTCCAAGCCGCACCCCGACATCTTCGAGGCCGCCCTGGCGAAGCTCGACGGCGTCCCGCCCGACGCGATCATCGTCGTCGGCGACACCCCCTACGACGCCGAGGCGGCCGCGAAGGCGGGCCTGCGCACCGTCGGCCTCCTCTGCGGCGGCTTTCCGGAGGCGGACCTGAGGGCGGCCGGCTGCGCGGCGATCTACCGGGACCCCGAGGATCTGCTCGACCGATTCGCGGAGTCGCCGATGGCGGGCGGCTGAGCGCCGGCCCGGCAAGCGGATTCCGCGGCGGGTCCGGCGTCGTCCACACATTCCCGCCACGCTGTTGCAGCGCGGTGACGCGGAGCGATGCCGGCTACGTATTCACGCGAAAAGGACTGGTGCCCGTCGATCGAAAGGCGTAGCGACCCGCCCGCCAATCTGGACTCCTTCGAAGGACGAGCGCCTCGCATGCCCCAGACTCACCAGGCCGGCCCGGCACCGCGCTTCGTACCGGTCGCCAAGTCGCTGCCGGAGCAGATCGCCGACGCGGTCGAGAGCCGGTCGACCCCGCTCAGCCAGCTGCTCCGCCTGATGGCCGCCCTCGATGCCGAGGGCGGTAACGAGGCCCTGCGGCTGCGGCTCCGCGCCCGGATCGGCGCGCCGCTCGACGCCTGACCCCCGCGTCGCGGGTCAATGCCGCCGGTGCCGATGGCGCCGGCCACCCCGCTTCGCCGCCGGTGCGGCCGCCTTCGCGACGCGGTCCATGCAGGCGAAGTAGATCCGGCGCCCGATCTCCTCGAGTTCGAGACCCTGCGGGTTGGGCGCCGAGAACACCTTCGCGCGGGCCTCGTTGCGGCAGGCCGCGTCCTCCGGGCTCCGGATCGGCGGCTCCGCCCGGGCGGCCCCGCCGGCCAGGACCGAGACGATCCAGGTCGCTGCCACGATCGATACGCGCGTGCTTGCCAGGGTACTCGGCATACTAACGTTCGGACCTCACTCGCTCGAGACACAGATAGAGCGTCTCGATCACCCGTGAAGCTTGGTCAGAGTGCGGGCTCCGGCAATAATCGACAGCCTTCGCGTCAGGGCACGATCCAACGGCACGCCCCCCCGCCCGCGACGGTCAGGCACTCGTAGGGCGCCCCGCCGATCAGGGCCCGCTGCTCCACGGTGCCGATCGCGCTGCGCGGGATCCGCCGACAGCCGGCCTCCGTGGGGGCGGGGCCACCGCTGCCCGAGGACGCGTCGATCCGCCGGGCGGCGATCAGCGTCTCGCAGGCCATCACCGAATCCGCCCCCTGCGCGCGGGCCGTTCGGGGCGCGACGGCGCCGGACAGGGCGGCGAGGACGAGGACCGCGGGAAGAACCTGTCGGGATCGGGAAAGCATCGCGGCCTCGGCTGCCCGCGCCGGACGGGCGCGTCGCGGTTCGGCCGCCCTCAACGCGTTGCCGCGCGCGTTGGTTGCCGCGTGCGGACACGCCCCCCGAACGCGACGACGCCCGCCTTGCGGGCGGGCGTCGTGGGCGTCCGAAGCTCGGGTGAGCCGACGGCCTGCGCTCAGCGCTTGGTCTTGACCTTCGCCTTGCGGGCCGCGTAGCGCGCGTCGCGCTGGGCCTTCTTGGCGGCCAGGTCGGCCGACTTGCGCTCCTGCGCGGCGGCCAGCTCGGCGGCCTCGCGGGCGATCTGGGCGGCGAGTTCCGCCTCCTCCCGCTGACGCTTCTCCTCGGCGGCCTTCCGCTCGGCGGCGATCCGGGCGGCCTCGCGCTCGCGGGAGCGCTCCTCGCGGGCTTTGGCGACCTCGGCGCGGGCCTTCGCCTTGGCGATCACCTCGGGGTCGTCGGACGGGGGGCGCGCCTTGAACTTGGCCAGCAGGGCGGCCTTGGCGTTCTGCGAGTTCTGGCGACGGTCGTCGAAATTCCTGTAGTCGAATGCGCTCATCTGACCTTTCTCAGTTGGGTACGTCTCGCGTGTCGCGGGGACATCCGGCGGGGCCGGGCACGTACGGAGTCTGCAGGTTCCGACGCCATCCCCGCGCCCCGGAACCGCACCGATCCACCGGCTGTACCGATGGTCCGACCCGAGCGTTCGGCCTGCGTCTGAACGCTCGGGTCGGACCATTGTTCGAAGATCGCAGAGCCCTTAATCAGAGCTTCACGCGAGATGCAATCGGCGAGACCTGCGCAGGCAGCCGGTCCGGCGACAATCCCGGCCCACTCTGTAAGAGTTTCGACCCGCGGTGCGGAAATACCTCAGGCCGGCAGCCGGCAGAGGCTTCGGTGCTCGACAGGTGGGCGCGCATCCATCCCCTGGACTTGCCTGCCAGTCCTAGATGGGTCGCGCGCCGGGCGAAGACAAGATTCGTGTTCGCCCGGCGCCCGTCGCACAGCTGTCCGCTGGACGCACCTATACTTCCATCGCAAAGCAGACCTGCAAAATCGACAGCGTATTCACTGCCGGACCTTCGATCCCGCGAGGGGTCGCGATTCCGCTCCGGCGCACGGGCGTGCCCAGAAACGGTCCTCCCGCCGCCGCCTAATTCTTATGCACGCGGATCGGAGGGCATCGAATCCATCTCCAGCACGTCCCTGCCTGCCTATGATCTAGGCACCCAGGCGCGCCGATTCGCGGCACTGCGCGCGGGCTCGCGGCACAGGGCCTGCTTGCCGCGATCGATCGCGTCCCACGCGATCGGCCTGAGGAGTTCCATGTCCGAGACCCGCCCCCCGTACGATCCCGAGAGCTACGCCGCGGCCGCGGCGGCCCTCCTCGGCCTCACCCTCGACCCCGCGTGGATCGCCCCGGTGACCGCGAATCTGCGCGTCCTGGCCGCGGCGGCCGAGCTGGTGGAGGCCTTCCCGCTCGCCGACGAGATCGACGCGGCCCCGAGGTTCGAAGCGTGAGCGCGAGCGATCCCTCGACGGCAACGGCGATCGCCGCAGCGATCGCCGATGGCCGGACCACCGCGCGGCAGGCCGTCACGGCGGCGCTCAACCGGATCGGGCGCCTCGACGACCGGGTCGGCGCGTTCACCGACGTGCTGTCCGCCCGCGCCCTGGCCCGGGCCGACGCGCAGGACGCGGCGCGCCGCGAGGGTGCGTCGCCGGGCCCGCTGGCCGGCGTACCGTTCGCGGTGAAGAACCTGATCGACATCGACGGCCTGCCGACCCGCGCCGGATCGAAGATCAACCGGGAGCGGCCGCCGGCCGAGCGGGACGGCGCCCTGGTCCGGCGCCTGGAGGCCGCGGGGGCGATCCTCGTCGGCGCCCTCAACATGGGCGAGTACGCCTACGACTTCACCGGCGAGAACATCCACGACGGCGACGCCCACAACCCGCACGCCCTGGATCACATGACCGGCGGCTCGTCGGGCGGCTCGGGCGCGGCCATCGCCGCCGGGATGGTGCCGCTCACGCTGGGCTCGGACACGAACGGCTCGATCCGCGTCCCCGCCGCGTTCTGCGGCTGCTTCGGCCTCAAGCCGACCTACGGCCGGCTGACCCGCGCGGGGAGCTTTCCCTTCGTGAGCAGCCTCGACCATCTCGGCCCGATGACCCGGAGCGTGACCGATCTCGCGCTCGCCTACGACGCCATGCAGGGCCCCGATCCGGACGATCCGGTGGCGACGCTCCGCCCGGCGGAGCCGGTCCTGCCGCGGCTCGAGGCGGGGATCGACGGCCTGCGCGTCGCGGTGGCCGGCGGCCATTTCGCCCGCGGCGGCGATCCGGAAGCCTTCGCGGCGGTGGCGCGCGCCGCCGAGGCGCTCGGCGCGCGGCGCACCGTCGAGTTGCCGGAGGCCCACCGCGCCCGCGCGGCCGCCTACCTGATCACCGCCGCGGAGGGCGCCACGCTCCACCTCGACCGTCTGCGCACCCGGCCGCAGGATTTCGACCCGGCGGTGCGCGACCGGCTGATCGCCGGGGCGATGATCCCGGCGCCCCACGTGGAGCGGGCGCAGCGGTTCCGCCGCTGGTACCGGGCGCGGGTGCTGGAGCTGTTCGAGACCGTCGACGTGATCCTGGCCCCGGCCACGCCCTGCCGCGCGCCGAGGGGCGGCCAGACCCATTTCGTCCTCGACGGCGTGACGCTGCCGGTGCGCGCCAATATCGGCGTGTTCACGCAGCCAGTCAGCTTCATCGGCCTCCCGGTCGTGGCGGCGCCGGTCCGGGTCAACGCCGGTCTGCCGCTCGGCGTCCAGATCATCGCCGCGCCCTGGCGCGAGGATCTCGTCCTGCGCGCGGCGCGCTATCTCGAACGGACCGGCGTCAGCACGGCGCCCATCGCGGAGCTTGCCCGATGATCATCGACGATCCCGCCGTGAAGGCCGAGGTCGAGGCCGCGTTCCGGGCCTACGAGACGGCGCTCACCACCAACGACGTCCCGACCCTGGAGGCGCTGTTCCGGGACGATCCGCTGACCATCCGCTACGGGATCGGCGAGAACCTCTACGGCATGGACGCGATCCGCGCCTTCCGCCGGGCCCGCTCCCCGGTGGGCCTGGAGCGGACCCTGGCGCGGACGCAGATCACCACCTACGGGCGCGACTTCGCCACCGCGATGACGCTGTTCACGCGCGCCAGCGCACCGCGGAAGATCGGTCGCCAGAGCCAGACCTGGGCGCGCTTCCCGGAGGGCTGGCGGGTGGTCGCAGCCCACGTGAGCCTGATCGACGCGGACTAGCCGCGGAGCGGCCCGCGCCCCGGCGGGGGCGTGTGGCCGCGGGCTTGCATACGGTCGAGCGTATTCCGCGCCGTCTCGCGCGGACCAACGCGAGTACCCGACCCAAGATGCTGTCCCGTCTGAGAAAACTCGGCGCCCGTGCGGCGCTGGCCGGTGCCCTGGCGCTCTCCGCGAGCACCGCTGCCCTCGCGCAGGGGACGCTGCGGATCGGCATGACCGCCTCCGACATTCCGCTGACCACCGGCCAGACCGACAACGGCGGCGAGGGCATGCGGTTCATGGGCTACACGGTCTATGACGGCCTCATCAACTGGGACCTGTCGAGCGCCGAGCTGGCCTCCGACCTCGTGCCGGGGCTCGCCACCAGCTGGGGCGTCGACGCCACCGACAAGACCAAGTGGACCTTCAAGCTCCGCCCGGGCGTGAAATTCCACGACGGCTCGGACTTCACCGCCGACGCGGTGGTCTGGAACCTCGACAAGCTCCTGAAGGCCGACGCGCCGCAATACGACCCGCGCCAGTCCGCGCAGGGCAAGACCCGCATCCCGGCTGTCGCGAGCTACCGGGTGGTCGACCCGCTGACCGTCGAGATCACCACCAAGGCCCCCGACGCGACGCTGCCCTACCAGATCGCCTGGATCATGATGTCGTCGCCGGCGCAGTGGGAGAAGCTCGGCAAGTCCTGGGACGCCTTCGCCAAGCAGCCCTCGGGCACCGGCCCGTGGAAGCTGACCCTGTTCGCCCCGCGCGAGCGCGCCGAGATGGTCCCGTTCAAGGAGTACTGGGACAAGGACCGCGTGCCGAAGCTCGACAAGCTCGTGCTGATCCCGCTGCCGGAGGCCAACGCCCGGACCGCCGCCCTCCGCTCCGGACAGGTCGACTGGATCGAGGCGCCCGCGCCGGATTCCGTGGCCTCGCTGAAGAGCGCCGGCTTCACCATCGTCACCAACGCCTACCCGCACAACTGGACGTGGCACCTGTCGCGGGTCGAGGGCTCGCCCTGGAACGACATCCGCGTCCGCAAGGCCGCGAACCTCGCCATCGACCGCGAGGGTCTGAAGGAGCTGCTCGGCGGCCTCGCGATCCCCGCCAAGGGCTTCATGCCGCCCGGTCACCAGTGGTTCGGCCACCCGACCTTCGACATCAAGTACGACCCGGAAGCCGCCAAGAAGCTGCTGGCCGAGGCGGGCTACAGCGCGGCCAAGCCCCTGAAGCTCAAGGTCGCGATCTCGGCCTCGGGCTCGGGCCAGATGCAGCCGCTGCCGATGAACGAGTTCGTCCAGCAGAACCTCGCCGACGTGGGCATCCAGGTCGATTACGAGGTCGTGGAGTGGAACACGCTGATCAACATCTGGCGGGCCGGGGCCAAGGCCGACATCTCCCGCGGCGTCTCGGCGATCAACTACTCGTACTTCATCCAGGACCCCTTCACCGGCTTCATCCGCCACCTGCAGTGCAACTTCGCCCCGCCGAACGGCACGAACTGGGGCTATTACTGCGATCCGGCGATGGACAAGCTGTTTGATCAGGTCCGCAACACCTTCGACAAGGCCGAGCAGACGAAGGTCCTGGAGAAGGTCCACGAGAAGTACGTCGACGACGCGCTGTTCATCATGATCACGCACGACGTCAATCCGCGCGCGATGAGCCCCAAGGTGAAGGGCTTCGTCCAGGCGCAGAACTGGTTCCAGGACTTCTCGAAGATTACGATGGCGACCGCGGGGCGGTAGCGTAACGGGGCGCCTCTCTCCTCCCCCTTGTGGGGAGGAGCCGGAGGTGGGGGTGGTGCTGGATAGGGCGTTGCGGTGCCTCCTGAACCACCCCCACCCCTGACCCCTCGCCACAAGCGGGAGGGGAATAGTCTCGGCTGAGTAGACAACAGGCCCTTGAATGCTGCTCTACATCCTCAAACGTCTGGTCTACGTGACGCCCGTGGCGTTCGGGGTCAGCGTCGTCTGCTTCCTCCTCGTCCACCTCGCGCCGGGCGATCCCCTGAGCGCGGTCCTGCCCGCCGACGCCACCCAGGCCACCATCGACGAGATGCGGTCGGCCTACGGCTTCGATAAGCCCCTGCCGGTCCAGTACCTGATCTGGCTCTGGCACGTGCTGCACGGCGATCTCGGCACCTCGATCGCCACCGGCCGCCCGGTGCTCGGCGAGGTCAGCCGCGCCGTGATGAACTCCCTGATCCTCGCCTCGGTGGCGACCGTGATCGGCTTCACCTTCGGCACCCTGTTCGGCTTCGTGGCGGGCTATCACCGCAACTCCCTGGCCGACCGGGCCGCCTCGGCCGTGTCGGTCTTCGGCGTGAGCGTGCCGCATTACTGGCTCGGCATGGTCCTGGTGATCGTGTTCTCGGCCAATCTCGGCTGGCTGCCGCCCACCGGAGCCGGGCCCGACGGCTCCGGCAACTGGCGGCCCGACTTCGAGCACCTGCGCTACCTGATCCTGCCGGCCATCACGATGTCGGTGATCCCGATGGGCATCATCGCCCGCACGGTCCGGGCGCTGGTGGCCGACATCCTGTCCCAGGACTTCGTCGAGGCCCTGCGCGCCAAGGGCATGGACGAGCGCGGCGTGTTCCGCCACGTCGTGCGCAACGCCGCCCCGACCGCGCTCGCCATCATGGGCCTGCAGCTCGGCTACCTGCTCGGCGGCTCGATCCTGGTCGAGACCGTGTTCGCGTGGCCGGGCACCGGCTTCCTTCTCAACGCCGCGATCTTCCAGCGCGACCTGCCCCTGCTCCAGGGCTCGATCCTCGTGCTGGCGATGTTCTTCGTGCTCCTCAACCTGCTGGTGGACGTGATGCAGACCGCCCTCGACCCGCGCATCGAGCGCGCTTGAGCCGGAGCCCGACGATGACCGTTCCCGTCACCGCGGCTTCCGTGGCCCTCGACGGCGGCGTCCTCGCCGCCGAGGACGTGACCCACGGGCCCGAGGCCGCCTTTGCCCCGTCGCGGGGCTTCTGGGGCCATGTCGGCCACCGGCTCGTGCGCGACCCCGTCGCCATGGGCGCGGGCGCCGTGATCCTGATCGTCGTGCTGATCGCGATCCTCGCGCCCTGGATCACCCCGATGGACCCCTACAAGGGCTCCATGCTGCGCCGCCTCAGGCACGTCGGCGACGCCACCTACTGGCTCGGATCCGACGAGCTCGGCCGCGACATGATCAGCCGGCTGATGCTGGGCTCGCGGCTGTCGCTGTTCATCGGCGTCACGCCGGTGCTGATCGCCTTCGTGATCGGCTCCGCGATCGGGATCCTCGCCGGCTACGTCGGCGGCTGGACCAACACGATCCTGATGCGCACCATCGACGTCTTCTTCGCCTTCCCGTCGGTGCTGCTGGCGATCGCGCTGTCCGGGGCGCTCGGCGCCGGCATCTTCAACTCGATCGTCTCGCTGACCTGCGTGTTCGTGCCCCAGATCGCCCGCGTCGCCGAGAGCGTCACCACGGGCATCCGCAAGCGCGACTACATCGACGCCGCCAAGCTGTCGGGCGCCTCGGCCCTGACGATCATGCGCGTGCAGGTGCTCGGCAACGTCGTCGGGCCGATCTTCGTCTACGCGACCAGCCTGATCTCGGTCTCGATGATCCTGGCCTCCGGCCTCTCGTTCCTCGGCCTCGGCGTGCGCCCGCCCGAGCCCGAATGGGGCCTGATGCTCAACACCCTGCGCACGGCGATCTACGTCAATCCGGTCGTGGCCGCCCTCCCGGGCGTCTGCATCTTCGTCGTCTCGATCGCCTTCAACCTGTTCTCGGACGGGCTCCGGTCCGCCATGGAGATTCGCCAGTGAGCGTCATCCCGGACGCCCCCGACCCGTTCGCCCGCGACCGCGGAGGACCCGGCCAGCCGCTCCTGTCGGTCTCCGGCCTCGTCAAGCACTTCCCGGTCCGCAAGGCCGGGGGCAAGAAGCAGGTCGTCCGCGCGGTCGACGGCGTCGACTTCGATGTCCTGAAGGGCGAGACGCTCGGCATCGTCGGCGAATCCGGCTGCGGGAAGTCGACGACCGCCAAGCTGCTCATGGGCCTGATCGAGCGCGATTCCGGCACCATGCTGTACGACGGCCAGCCGGTCGGCGAGCGCGCCATGCCGTGGCGGTCCTACCGGCGCCAGGCCCAGATGGTGTTCCAGGACAGCTACGCGTCCCTCAACCCGCGCATGACCGTCGAGCAGTCGATCGCCTTCGGCCCGAAGGTCAACGGCGTGCCCGCCCGCGAGGCGGTGGAGCGCGCCCGCGGGCTGCTCGCCCGGGTTGGGCTGGAGCCGAAGCGCTTCGCCGGCCGCTACCCGCACGAGATCTCCGGCGGCCAGCGCCAGCGGGTGAACATCGCCCGCTCGCTCGCCCTGGAGCCGCGGCTGGTGCTCCTCGACGAGGCGGTCTCGGCGCTGGACAAGTCGGTCGAGGCGCAGGTCTTGAACCTGCTCCTCGACCTCAAGGCCGAGTTCGGCCTGACCTACATCTTCATCAGCCACGACCTGAACGTCGTGCGCTTCATCTCCGACCGGGTGATGGTGATGTATCTCGGCCGGGTCTCCGAGATCGGCCCGTCCGACACGGTGCTCGACGCGCCGGCGCACCCCTACACCGAGGCGCTGCTCGCCTCGATGCCGTCGCTCGATCCCGACAACCGCACCCAGGCGGCGCTGCTCGCGGGCGACCCGCCGAACCCGATCGACCCGCCGTCGGGCTGTCGCTTCCACCCGCGCTGCGCCCTGGCGGAGGAGGTCTGCGGCCGGACGGAGCCGCCCCTCGACACGATCCGGCCGCTGCACCGCGTCGCCTGCCTCGCCCGCCAGCCGGGTTCCGGCCACTCCGCGGCGCCCGCGGGCGCGCTGGCAGCATGAGCACCCCGATGTCCGGTTCAGAACCCGCGGTCGCCCTGGAGAACCTGCGCGTCGCCTTCGGCAAGGTGCAGGTCGTCGACGGCGTCGACCTGAGCCTGGAGCGCGGTCAGGCGCTGGCGCTCATCGGCGAATCCGGCTCCGGCAAGAGCGTGACCCTGCGGGCGATCCTGCGGCTGTTCCCGGAGGGGCGCAGCCGGATCGAGGGCGGCATCCGGGCCGCCGGCAAGGACGTGCAGGCGCTGACCCGGCGCCAGCTCGCCGATTTCCGCGGCGGCGACGTCTCGATGATCTTCCAGGAGCCGCTGCTCGCCTTCGACCCGGTCTACACGGTCGGCCGGCAGATCACCGAGGCCATCCTGCGCCACGAGACGATCTCCAAGGACGCGGCGCGGAAGCGGGCGCTCGCCCTGTTCGAGCGGGTGCGGATCCCGAGCCCGGAGCGGCGGCTCGACAACTACCCGCACGAGATGTCGGGGGGCATGCGCCAGCGGGCCATGATCGCGCTGGCGCTGGCCTGCCGGCCGCAGGTCCTGCTCGCCGACGAGCCGACCACGGCACTCGACGCCACGGTGCAGATCCAGGTGCTGCTCCTCCTGCGCGAGCTGCAGCGCGACCTCGGCCTGTCGATCGTGATCGTCACCCACGATCTCGGCGCGGCGGTCGAGGTCGCCGACCGGATCGCCGTGATGTACGCGGGCAAGATCGTCGAGACCGGCACGGCGCATCAGGTGGTCCTGAACCCGCACCATCCCTACACGATCGGCCTGCTGCGCAGCCGCGCGGAGGGGGCGCTCGCCAAGGGCTCCCGGCTCCAGACCATTCCGGGCAGCCCGCCCGACCTCGCCAACCGCCCGCCGGGCTGCCCGTTCGCGCCGCGCTGCTTCCTGGCCGAGGAAAGCTGCCGCCGGGAGATGCCGCCGGTCGCCGAGATCGCCCTCGGCCACCGCGTCGCCTGCTGGCGGACCGATGAGGCCTCGGCGGCCTACCGGGCCGGCCCGACCCCGGTGCGCGCCGCCGAGCCGGTCCCGGCCTGACCTCGACGCACCCGCGCCGAGGCTTTATCCGGCTCGGCGCGGGCCCGCGGCGGCGGACCGCGTCCGAACCGGCCGCGCGGGCGTCACGATGAGCCAAGTCCTATCCGGGCCAGTCCTATCCGGGCCAGTCCCGTCCGAGATCCTGCTCGTCCCGCGGGGCGAGGCCGGGCACTTCCTGCCGGCGGCCCTCGGCTGGCTGGGCAAGCGGGTCACCGTGACCGCCCAACCCGGCCCGGCGAACCACGTCCTCTGCCTGCCGGTCCTCGATTTCGTGCGTCTGGGCTTCCCGGAGGCGAACGGGCGCCTCGACCTCCTCGAACCGGGGGACGCCGAGAACCTCCGCGCCGGGCGCGCCGCGCTGCTCCTCGACCTCTCGAACGAGGGGCCGGGCCTGCACGCGCCGACCTTCGAAGCGCTGCACCGGAACCTCGAAGAACGCGGGATCCCGCGCGAGCGGGTGATCCTAGTCACGCAGAACCGGCTGCTGCGGCTCGACTACGAGCGGCTCTACGGCGAGGGCCTGCGGTTCTGGACCTTCGAGTTCTTCCCGCTCCAGGTCGCCCTCTGGCTGGACGACGCCGAGGGTCCGCGGCTCTTCCCCCAGCATCCCCTCGACCGCACCGGCTACGCGCCCTTAGCCCGCGCCGCCGGCCCGGCCCGGTTCCTCTGCCAGAACGCGGCCCTGCGCTGGCACCGGGTGCTGCTCTACCGCTGGTTCCAGCTCAGCGGGCTGGACCGCGACGGGCTGATCTCCTTCCACGGCATCGGCGAGGACAACCCGAAGGCGGGCGGCATCGACGTCTTCCACGCCCCGCCGGAGATCGAGGCGGCCTTCGGGCCGCTGCTCGCCGATGTCGGCAGCTGGATCCCGCGGCGGGCGCGGCGGATCGATGCCGATCAGGGCACCGACATGGTCATGACCCTCGACACCCAGGCCTACGCGGCGTGCGACCTGACCGTCATCTCGGAGACCGATTTCTTCGAGCCGGGCGTCGAGCGGATCACCGAGAAGTCGATCAAGGCGGCGGCGACGGGCCTGCCCTTCGTGACGGTGGGCGCGCCGCGCGCCGTCGCGCGGCTGTCCGAGCTGGGCTTCGAGACCTTCGGCGGCCTGATCGACCACCACTACGACCTCGTGTCCGACCCGGCCGAGCGGCTGCCGCTCGTGTTCCGGTCGATCGAGCGCGCCTGGGCCGCGTGCCGGGACGACCGGGCGCGCTGGCACCGCCTCGCCCGCGAGCAGGCCGAGGCCAACGTGGCCCACGCGCGGCGCGGATTGCTGCCGCAGTACGAGCGGGTGATGGTCGCGCCGCTGATCGAGCGGCTGAACCGGTTCATGGAGACGGGCGCGATCCTCCACTGAACGCCGCCCGCAGGACCTCCGCCATGCGCCGCACCGCCGGCTCGATCGCCCGCTCGGGCACGGCGGCGTAGCCGAGGAGCAGGCCCGGCTCCGCCGGTCCGGCATGGTAGGCCGAGAGCGCGACCGCCGAGATCCCCGCGCGGCCGAGCGCCGCCGCGGCGGCCACGTCGGTGAGGGCCGAGCGCCAAGCCGGCCCCGGCCGGGCGATGACGTGCATCCCACCCTCCATCGCGGCGATCGCCGCGACGTCTCCGGCGTGGCGGCGCGCGGCCTCCATCAGCGCCTCCTGGCGCAGGGCGTAGAGGCGGCGCGTCCGGCGCAGATGGCCAGCGAGGTGGCCGTCCTCGATGAAGCGCGCCAGCGCCCACTGGCCGATCCCGGGCGGGGCGGGACCGGTCTCGGCCAGCGCCTGATTGACCGGCGCGACGAGGCCGCGGGGCAGCACGAGGTAGCTCAAGCCGAGGGCGGGCAGCAGCAGCTTCGAGAAGCTGCCGACGTAGATCACGCGGCCGCCGCGATCGAGGGCGCGCAGCGGCGCGAGCGGGCGTCCGGCGTAGCGGTAGGCGCCGTCGTAATCGTCCTCCACGATCCAACCCGAGACCGCCTCGGCCCAGGCCAGCAGGTCGAGGCGGTTCTCCAGGCTCATGGCGTGCCCGAGGGGGTAATGGTGGGCCGGCGTCACCACCGCGAGCCGCGCGCCGGGCGCCCCTGCGGCGGCCAGGGCCACCGACAGGCCCCCGGGACCGACCGGGACGGGGATGGGGTTCAGGCCGGCGCCGGCGAGGGCCTGCGCGATGCCCGGGAAGCCGGGCTCCTCCACCAGGGCGGTCTCGCCGGGATCGAGGAGCAGCTCGGCGAGCAGGCGCAGGCTCTGTCGGATACCCGCGGTGACGATGACGTCGTCGGCCTCGCAGGCGACGCCGCGCGCCTGCGCCAGGTAGGCGGCGATGGCGCCGCGCAGGGCCGGCGAGCCGCGCGGGTCCGGCCGCTCGGTCGGGCCGTGGCGCCACTCGGCCTGGAGCAGGCGACCCCAGACCTCGAAGGGGAAAGCGTCCTGCGCCGGCCGGCCCAGCGCGAAGGCGTCGGGCACGCCCGGACCCGCCATGTAGCGCCGGCTCGAAGCGGACACGAGGCGGGTGCCCCGACGGGACAGGGTCGGGGCCGGCTCGTCCCCCGGGCGTCGGAGCGGGCCGGGCGCGGGCAGCGCGTCGTCCGGCAGGGTCGCGGCGACGCGCGTCGCGGAGCCCGGCCGCGCCGTCAGGTAGCCCTCCGCGGTCAGCTGCTCCAGCGCCAGGACGACGGTCCCGCGCGCGCAGCCGAGGTCGGCGGCCAGGACCCGCGAGGCCGGGAGCCGGGCCCCGCGCGGCAGCCGGCGCTCGAGGATCGCCGCGCGCAGGCCCTCCCGGAGCTGCGCGTGCAGCGGCGCCGCGGCCGCGGTGTCGAGGGTGAGCGTCAGGGGCAGGGGAGCCCGGGCCATCCGGCAAACTGGTCCAGTCGCGGTGCGAGAATTGGACCTTTCGCCTGGACCGCCGAACGGTCAAGCCCGGATCCGCAAGATCGCCGCAGGACAGGCCCATGTACCAGCCGCCCCATTTCCGGGACGATTCACGCGCCGCGCAGCACGCACTGATCCGCGCCAACCCCCTCGGCCTGCTGGTGACCGCCGGCGCGGGTGGCCTGACCGCCAACCCGATCCCGTTCCTCCTGGACGACGACGGTCCCCACGGGGTGCTGCGGGGGCATCTCGCCCGCGCCAACCCGCAGGGTCAGGATCTCACCGCGGCAGAGGAGTGCCTGATCGTGTTCCAGGGGCCGCAGGGCTACGTCACGCCGAGCTGGTACGCGAGCAAGCGCGAGCACGGCCGGGTGGTCCCGACCTGGAACTACGCCACCGTCCATGCCTGGGGCCGGCCGCGGATGATCGAGGATACGGACTGGCTCGGGCGCCAGATCGCCGACCTCACCGCCCTGCGCGAGGCGTCCCGGGCCGAGCCGTGGGCGGTCGCGGACGCGCCGGCGCCGTTCGTCGCCGCGCAGGTTCGGGGCATCATCGGCATCGAGATTCCGATCACGCGGATCGAGGGGAAGTGGAAGATGAGCCAGAACAGGCCGGAGGCCGACCGGCACGGGGTCATCGCGGGGCTGCGCGCCGAGGGCGAGGCGGGTCTCGCCGGGCTGGTCGCCGAGCGGAGCGGGCTGTGAGCGCGCGCCTCAACGGCTTCGGCCAGCCCGTCGGCCCGGCGCTGCCGGACTGGAGCCCGCGCCCGCGCCCGCCGCGCACGCCCCTGGAGGGCCGCTTCTGCCGGCTCGTGCCGCTCGACGCCGCGGCGCACGCGGACGCACTCTACGCCACCTACAGGGCCGCCCCCGACACGCGCGGTTGGACCTATCTCGGCGACGAGATGCCGGAGAGCGCGGAGGCCTACCGGGCGCGCCTCGCGCGGCAGCAGACGAGCGAGGACCCGCTGTTCCACGCGATCCTGGATCACGCGAGCGGCGACGCCCTCGGGATCGCTTCGTATCTCCGGATCGATCCCGCCAACGGCGTGATCGAGGTCGGCCACCTCCACTTCGGCCCCCGGCTGCAGCGGGCGCCCGCCGCCACGGAGGCCATGGCGCTGATGATGGCCCGGGCCTTCGACGAGCTCGGCTACCGGCGCTACGAGTGGAAATGCGACAGCCTCAACGCCCCGTCCCGGGCGGCGGCGCTGCGGCTCGGCTTCACCTTCGAGGGCATCTTCCGAAACGCCGTGGTGGTGAAGGGCCGCTCCCGCGACACGGCGTGGTTCTCCGTCACCGATTCCGAGTGGCCGCGGGTGCGCGCCGGCTTCGCGGCGTGGCTCGACCCGTCGAACTTCGACGGGGCGGGTCGCCAGCGGCGCGGGCTCGCGGACCTGCGCGCCGCCGCGGGCTGAACCGGCTCAGGGGCCGCCGGCCAGGAACGCCTCCGCGCTGCGCAGGCTCAGCGCCATGATGGTCAGGGCCGGGTTCGCCGCGAGCGAGCTCGGGAAGGTCGAGCCGTCGCAGATCCACAGGTTGTCGATGTCGAAGCTGCGGCCGTGCGGATCGACGACCGCGCTCGTCCCGTCGCGGCCCATCCGGCAGGTCCCGAGCGTGTGGGCGACGCGCTCCAGCACCCAGACGTCGTCGGCCCCCGCCTCCTCCCAGAGATCGCGCATGATCTTGGTGGCGTGCGCGTTGAGGCGGTTCTCGTTGGTGCTGTAGCCGAAGCTGATATGGGCCTTGCGCATCCCGTGCGCGTCGGTCTCGTCGGCGAGGGTCAGCACGTTTGCGTCGCAGGGCAGCGTCTCGCCGTTGATGCCGATGCCAGCGAAGTGGTTGTAGCGGTCGAGGTAGTCGAGCAGCGGCTGCCCCCACAGGCCGCGCCCCCGCGCCGCCGCGTTGCCGAAGGTCACCGGCACCACGCCGAGGCTCTGGATCAGGTAGCCGCCGGCGAAGTCGGCACCGGCGCGGATGAAGTCCTCGGTGATCAGCGAGGACGGATAGCCCCGGTTCATGCGCACCTCGTGGTCGAAGGTGCCCCAGACCTGGGTCGCCACGTGCCCCATGTAGTTGCGCCCGATCTGGCCGCTGGAATTGGCCAGGCCCAGATGGAGCAGCAGGCGCGGCGTCTCGACCGCCCCGGCGCAGAGGAAGACGGCGCCGCAGCGCTGCCGCCGCTCCGCGCCGTCCTGCCGGTAGACCACGCCGGTGATCCGGCCATCGGCGCCCCGCTCCAGGCCGTGGACGAAGGCTTCGGCCCGGATCTCGGCGCCGCGGGCGACCGCGTAGGGCAGGTAGGTCACGTCCATGCTGGCCTTGGCGCCCGTGCGGCAGCCCTGGTGGCAGAAGCCGCAATTGATGCAGGCGTTGCGGCGGGGCCCGCCCTCGGACTGGAAGTCCCGCGAGACCACGGCGGCGGGCGCGTCCGCCCACCGGATGCCGCGGGCCTCGCAGGCCCGCGCCATGATCTGCGCCGGCCCGTTCCGCGGGACCGGGGGCAGGGGATAACGGCGGCCGGCATCCCACGGATAGCTCTGCGCGCCGGAGACGCCGAGGAAGCGCTCGACCCGCTCGTAGAACGGGAGCAGGTCCTCGTAGGACAGTGGCCAGTCGACCCCTTCGCCGCTCTCCGTGTGCAGTCGGAGGTCGCGGGCGTCGGCCCGTGGCACGAAAGCGCCCCAGTGCAGCGTCGAGCCACCGACGCCGGTCCCGCTGTTGTTCGCCCCGAAGGCCTCCGGGGTCGAGCCGCCGCTCAGCCGCTCCTCGGTCCAGTAGATCTCGTCGGCCAGCGTCTCGTCGAAGGCGAAGCGCTCCGGGGTGAAGTTCGGTCCGGCCTCCAGGGCCACGACCTTCAGCCCCGCCGCGGCGAGGCGCGCGAGGAGCGGCGCGCCGCCGGCGCCGGTCCCCACCACGACCGCGTCGACGGCCTCGTCCGCGCGGTAGGTCCGCATCCCCGCGAGGTTCATCGTCCCGCCTCCGTCCGCAGCGCCCGCGGCTCCCAGGGTTCCGGCGCGTCGAGTCCGACGGCGTGGAAGCCCGGCAAGCCGTCCGCGATCTCGCCCGGCCGGTCGCCGCCGGCACCGATGCCCGAGAAGCCGATCCGCGCCAGGGCCGCCGGGTGGCCGAGCCAGAGGCGGACCGCGTCGGCGCGGAGATCCTCGAACCAGAACCGCATCCGGTCGGCGTCGAGGCGGCCGCCGAGGCTCTCCGGAACCTTCAGCGCGGCGCGCGCGCACAGGGTGAGCAGCCCGTCCTGCTCGGCCGTGTCGAGGGTCACAAACGGGCGGTTGCGGGCGATGCGGGCGGCGGCGTCGAGCGTCCGAAGGGCGGCGCGGTAGGCCTCCGCGTCCGGCGGCAGGGCCGAGAAGCGCCAGCCGTCCCCGTCGCCGGAGGAAAGCCGCCGATCGAGGCGGGCGGCCAGATCGAGGTGCGGCACCGGCACGACGCGGGCGAGGGCGGCCCGCAGGATCGCGAGTTCCACCGGGTCGAGGGCCGCCGGCCGATAGGCGGGATCGCTCGGCGCGGCGCGCTCCGCGAGCGCCTCACGGAGGCGGCTGTTCACGCGCTCGGAGGCGATCAGCGCCGCGTAGTCCGGCGGCACCGCCGGGCCGGCCTCGACGGGCGGCCGGGGCCGGTCACCGAGATGGGCGCGCAGGTGGTCGGCCAGGGCCTCGGGCCGCTCCAGCGGCAGGAGGTGGCCGACGCCGTCGACGGTGACGAGACGATGGTGCGCGAGGTGGGGCGCCGTGAGGGCCCGCTGCGCGTCAGGCCCGAGGTCGGCATCCTCGGACCCCGCGAGGACCAGCGCCGGGGTGCGCAGGACGCCGACCCGGCGGCACCAATCCTCGTTGGCGCCCTTCTCGAGCCAGGCTTTCCAGGCGGCCGGCTCGGCCCGCAGGACGTCGGCCACCGCCCGCGCCTCGGTCTCGGGATCCAGGCCGTCGCCCACGTTGGCGCGCACGAAGGCCTCGGCCTCGCGGCGCCGGGTCTCGGGATCCGCGTCGATCCAAGCGAGCATGTCGGCGCGCCGGTCCTCCGGGATCGGCTCCGGGCTCGGCGGCGAACCGGAGACCAGGACGAGGTCGGTGAGCCCTGCCAGCCCCGCCTCGCCATCCTCGGCCCGGCGCGCGAGCGCCAGCGCCACCTTGGCCCCCATGCTGTGGCCGGCAATCGCGTAGCGCGCCGGAGCCCGCGCGCGGATGGCCTCGGCCACGTGATCGGCCATGGCGGCGACGGAGTAGCCCGGCGTGCCGGCGGCATCGCCGAAGCCCGGCAAGTCTACGGGCACGCAAGTCAACGGCGTCCCGTCGAGGGCGCGCGCGAGACGCTCCCAGCTTCGGGCACTTCCGCCCAGAAAGTGCAGGCAGAACAGGACTTCGGGCTCCGACATCGGCGAGACATCGCGCGGCGCCGGAATGCTTCAAGCGTACGCGACGCCGCATGGCCGAAGTCTTGTCTCGGACTCATTGGCCGAGTCGTGGCCGTGTGCGATCAGGAGCGTCGGAGGAGGCGGCGATGGCGGATCTCGAACAGGCCTGGCGCGTGGAGGAGGCCTGCCTCAACGCCTGGCCGAGCCCGCGCGAGCTCCTGGTCCACGGCTACCTGCTGCGCGCCGCCGGCGGCCGCTCGAAGCGGCAGAATTCCGTGAACCCCATGCGCGGGAGCGGCGCGCCCGGACCGGCCATCGCGGCGGCGCGCGCGATCTACGGCCGCCTGGGGCAGCGCCCGATCTTCCGCGTGCCGGCCATCGCCCCGCAGATGGAGCCGCTCCTCGCCGTCGGCGATTACGATGTGGTCGACGAAACCTGCACGCTGATCCGCGGTCTCGACGACCTGCCGATTGCGCCCGATCCGGCCGTGGCGGTCGCCGCGGCGCCCGGGCCGGACTGGCTGGCCCTGCGCGACGCGGTGAACCGCGCGGATGGAGCGGCCGCGCGGGTGTTCCGCGACACCGTCGCCGCCCTGACCCTGCCGCGGGCCTTCGCGGCGGCAGCGGCCGAGGGGGGCATCGGCGCCATCGCCTTCGGGGTGCTCGACCGGGAGCTGATGGTCATCGAGGCGGTGGCGACGCCCGAACCCCTGCGCGGCCGCGGCCATGCCCGGCGCGCGGTCGGCGCGCTGCTGCGCTGGGGCCGCGGGGAGGGCGCCCGGGCCGCCTGCCTGCAGGTCGTGGCCGCGAACACGCCGGCGCGGGCGCTCTACAGCGCCCTCGGATTCGAGCGCGAACTGTACCGCTATCACTACCGGGTCGGACCGGAGCCCGGCTGAGACGCGGGGGGTCGCGGGCCGGCCCTTACATCCGGCCGCGGCGACCGTTTCAGGCGTCGAACAGCGAGCCCTGCCGCGTCGGGGCGGGGCTCGCGCCGGTCCGCTTGCCGGCCGTCGCCGGCGCGGCCGCGCCGCCGCGCCGAGCGGGCTTCGCGGACGGGGATGGAGCGGCCGACAGGGACGGATCGGCCGTCCCGTCGGGCACGGCCGTCACGGTCCCGTCGGCGAATTGCAGGCTGAGGCGCTGTGCGGCCGCCGCCTCCGCGGCGCGGCGGACGGGCAGCCCCGCGGCGTCGCGCACCAGCACGTAGCCCCGGTCGAGCACCGCGCGGTAGCTGAGCGAGCCGAGCAGGCCCGCTAGACCGTCGAGCCGGTCGCGACGCCGCTCGATCCCGCGCGCGCCCGCCTGGGTGAGGCGCTCCGACAGGGCGAGGAGCCGGTCGGTGCGGCGCGCCTGCAGCGCCCGGGCCCGTTCCAGGCTGGCCTCGCGCGCGACGACGAGGCGGCGCCCGAGCTGGACCAGGGCCTCGCCCTTGCGCTGGACGTCGTTGCGCAGGGCGTGGAGCGGCCGGTGGTCGATCCGCGCCAGCCGGGCGCGGGCGTTGGCGAGGGCCACGTCGGGCGAGCGGCGAGCCATCCGGTCGAGGAGCAGCTGGAGCCGCGCGCGGTGGCGGCTCGCGCCCGCCGCCAGCGCCGGGGCGAGGCGCGCCTCGGCGAGGTCGAGCCGCTGGCGCTTGGCCGCCAGCAGGGCGTCGGCGCTCGGAAGGGCGCGTCCGAGGGCGCGCAGGTCCGACCGGTCGCGGTCGATCCGGCGCCCGACCGCCCCCCGGCCGCGGGCCGACAGGTCCTCCACCGTGGCGATCAGGTCGGCGCGGACCGGCACCGCCATCTCGGCGGCGCCCGTCGGGGTCGGCGCGCGGCGGTCCGAGACGTAGTCGATCAGCGTGGTGTCGGTCTCGTGCCCCACCGCCGAGATCAGCGGGATCGCGCTCGCGAAGGCGGCGCGGACGACGCATTCCTCGTTGAAGGCCCAGAGATCCTCGATCGAGCCGCCGCCGCGGGCCACGATGAGCACGTCCGGGCGCGGGATCGGCCCCCCGGCCGGGAGGGCGTTGAAGCCGCGGATCGCGGCCGCGACCTCCTCGGCCGCGCCGTCGCCCTGGACCCGCACCGGCCAGACGAGGACCGGACGGGGAAAGCGGTCCTCCAGCCGGTGGAGGATGTCGCGGATCACCGCGCCGGTCGGCGAGGTGACGACGCCGACGACCCGCGGCAGGTAGGGGATCGGCCGCTTGTGGTCCGGCGCGAAGAGGCCCTCGGCCGCGAGCTGCTTCTTGCGCTCCTCCAGGAGCGCCATCCAGGCGCCGAGCCCCGCGGGCTCCAGGCTCTCGATGACGATCTGGTACGAGGACTTGCCCGCGAAGGTCGTGATGCGGCCGGTGGCGACGACTTCCAACCCCTCCTGCGGCCGCTGGCGCAGGCGTCCGAACACGCCCTTCCAGACCACCGCGTCGATCCGCGCCTGCCCGTCCTTCAGGGAGAAATAGGCGTGGCCCGAGCCGTGCTGGCCGCGATACCCCGAGATCTCCCCACGCAGCCGGACGTGCCCGAAGGCGTCCTCGAGGGTGCGCTTCAGGGCGCCCGCGAGCTCGCCGACCGACCATTCCGGCTGGTTGGCGTTGAGCACGCTGGTCGGCGGGATGTCCGCCGCTTGCTGGGCTGCGGGGCGCGGGGGCGGCACGAGGGGCATGAGCCGACGCTAGGGGCCTCCGGCGGGACAGTCAAAGGCCCGCTGTGGAGACGGGATCGCTCGGCCGGCGCCGCGCCTGCGGCGCCTCTCCCTCGGCGAATGCCGCTCTCTTCACTCGACGGCGAGCTCGCGCGGCCGGTCGGAGATCGCCACCGGCGGGACGAGCAGCGACAGGAGCAGGGTCAGACCCGCCACGGCGAACACCGTCCAGAACGTGCCGTGCAGGGCGTGCTCCAAGCCGGCCCGGATCGCCTCGCCGCCGGCCCCGAGGCTTGCCGGATCGTCGAGCAGGCGCCGCAGCTGATCGGAGTTCACCGCCGGGCCGCTCGACGGGTTCGCGAGCCGGTAGTTCAGCACCGCGCCGAGGACGGTCGCGCCGAGCGTCGAGCCGAGGTTGCGCGAGAAGATGTTGGAGGCCGTCGCCGCCCCGCGCTGCGCCCAGGCGACGCTGTCCTGGATGATCACGATGGCGGCCGTGGACAGGAAGCCCATGCCGAGCCCCATCACGACCGAGCCGCAGGCCGCCACCGCCGGGGAGGTGTCGGGCCCGAGAGCCACGAAGGCGACCGCGCCGAGGGGCAGGAGCGTCGCGCCGACCAGCAGGATCGGGCGCAGGCCGAACCGCACGAAGCTACGCGCCGCCGTCGTGGCGCCGATCGGCCAGCCGAGCACCATCAGGGTCAGGGTCAGTCCGGCGATCAGGGGCGACTGCCGCATGACGCCCTGCACGTACATCGGCAGGAACGCCGTGAGCCCGATCACCGTCATGCCGGAGAGCAGCGTCGCGGTGTTGGCGGTCGCGATGGGGCGCTGCAACCACAGGCGGATGTCGAGCATCGGGTCCGGCGCGCGCCGCTCCTGAACGACGAACAGGGTCGCGGCCACCACGAAGGCCACCGCCGGCCACAGGGCCGCTTCGGCCGACTCGCCCGCCTCGGTCAGTGCGATCATCAGCGCCGCGATGGCGGCGGTGAACAGGGCCGCACCGATCGCATCGATCTGGCGCGGGCGGCGCTCGACGCCCTCGTGGAGGAAGCACAGGAACAGGCCGGCCGCGATCACGCCGATCGGCAGGTTGATCCAGAAGATCCAGGGCCAGCTCAGGTGGCCGATGATCAGGCCGCCGACCAGCGGGCCGGCGACCGACGAGATCCCCCAGACACTCGCGAGGTAGCCCTGGACCTTGCCGCGTTCCCGCACCGCGTAAAGGTCGCCGATGACGGTCAGGCTCACCGGCTGGATCGCCCCTGCGCCGACGCCCTGGATGAGGCGGAACAGGATCAGCGAGGGCATCGACCACGCGAGCCCGCACAGGAGGGAGCCCGCCAGGAACACCGCGATGCCGAACAGCAGGACTGGCCGGCGTCCGTAGAGGTCCGAGAGCTTGCCGAACACCACTGTGGTGGCCGTCTGCGTCAGCAGGAAGGACGCGAACACCCAGGCGTAGAGGTGAAGGTCGCCGAGATGACCGGCGATCTGCGGCATCGCCGTCGAGACGATTGTCGCCTCGATGGCGATCATGAACATCGACGCCATCACCGCGGCGAGGACCAGCGGGCGGCGCGTCTCGAGGGACTTGGGCATCGGGCCGATCTAGGCCCGCCGCGCCTGCACACCTAGCGTTGGCTCGGGCAACCGGCCTCTCCGCGGCGAGATCCGTGCGCGGGCGCACATCCGCTCGGCGCCGGCCCCGCGATGGGCGCATGGATGACGCGCCCCAATGCAGCACGTGCATACATAATGCGGAACGCCCCGGCGCGACCGACTCAGGCCTCCGCGTCGGCGTCGAGGTCCCTCCCGCGGGTCTCGGGCAGCAGGAACGCGGCGATCGTCCCGACGAGGCTGAATGCGGCGAGGTAGTAGGCCGGCGCGAGCCGGTCGCCGGTCGCGGCGATCAGCCAGTTCACCACGTAGTTCGTGCTGCCGCCGAACACCGAGACGGAGACCGCGTAGACGATCGACAACCCGGCGCTGCGCACCGCCCGCGGCAGGGCCTCGGGAATGCCGACGATCACGGCCGCCGCGTTGATGGACGACAGCGCCGAGAGCAGGAAGGTGACCGCGTAGACGCTGGCAGCGCTCGGCGCCCGCACCACCCAGGCGAAGGCCGGGACCGCCAGGATCAGGATCAGCGCCCGCGGCCAGATCATCACCGGTCGCCGCCCATACCGGTCGGCCAGCCAGCCGCCGAGCAGCGGGAAGATCACCGAGGCGAGCCCGAGGGCGATCGGCACGGCCGTGGCGGCGGTCTCGCTCAGGCCGAGGGTCGCGCCCGCGAAGACCGGCATGTTGGTGCCGACCGCGTTCGACACGGTCGAGGCCGCGATGACCAGGAAGGTCAGGCCCAGCAGGCGGCCGTGCTCGCGCAGGAGCCGGCCGACCACCGCCATCGTCGAGGCCGCCGCGTGCGGATCCTCCTCGGCGCCGGCGGTCTCGGGCAGGTGGCTGCGGATGATGAGGCCGACCGGTACGACGCACAGGCCGAGGGCGAACATCAGCCGCCAGCCCCACTGCGCCATCGCTTGGTCGCCGACCGCGAGCGCCAGGGCGGTCGCGATGATCCCGGCGAACAGGGCGGCGCAGCCCTGGCTGGCGATCTGCCAGCTCGTCACGAAGCCGCGCCGGTCCGGGGGCGCGGCCTCCAGCAGGAAGGCCGTCGAGGGACCGACCTCGCCGCCGAGGGCGAGGCCCTGCACGAGGCGTCCGGCGATGACGATGACCTGCGCCCAGCCGCCGATCGTCGCGTAGGAGGGGCAGGCGGCCAGCATGAGCATGCCGACGGCCATCAGCGCGATGGTGATCAGCATCGCGGGCTTGCGGCCGGCCCGGTCCGCGAAGGCGCCGATCAGCACACCGCCGATGGGCCGCATGACGTAGCCGATGCCGAACAGGGCGAGCGATGCCAGCAGGCTGTGGGTCGGGTCGTTCGCCGGGAAGAAGGCCTCGCCGATCGGCTTGGCGAAGAAGGCGTAGACGGTGAAGTCGTAGAATTCGAGGGCGTTGCCCAGGACGACGGCCCCGACCGACTTGCGGTCGAGAGTCGAATGATGCGCGCCGGGATGCGGTGCGGTCCGGGCGTCCATCAGCGGGCCGACCCGTCGACCGGGTGCTTGGCGAGACCGCCGGTCACGGGCGTCTCGCCCTCCGCCAGGGCCGCGTCGTAACCGGCCAGCCAGAGCGCGCGCGCCTCCGTCCCCTCCGCGTAGGGGCAGGCTTCCCGGGCGAGCTTTTTGGCGGGCGCGGCCCGGCCGAGGGCGCCGGCGTCGAGGTCGTTCGGTGGCGTATCCATACGGGCGCAGCTCCGTTCCAGTGGGCTGCGGCGCGATGTAGGGCGCGGAGCGCGCGCGTCGCCGATCTCAGTGACGCGTCGGATCCGCGTCGGCGGGCAGCGCCACGGCCTCGCTGAACGGGAATTCCAGCACGACCTCACCGTCGTCGTCCGTGACCACGAGGCACGCCGTCATCAGCCGGGCCTGATCCTGCGGCTGGCGCAGGGCGGCGCGGATCGTCTCCCGCGCAGCCTCCCAGGCCGCATCCGGATCCCGCAGCTCGATCCCGGTCGGGTCGGAGATGACGTCCTCGCCGATCTGCGTGTGGAAGAAGTAGCGCGGCATGGTCTTCACCGATTGCAGGAGTGCCGCCCCGGGCGGAGCGACCCACGACAGGTGGTGATAGCCGCGCGTCGGACCAGATGCGGCGCGCGCCCCTGCCTCGGCCCTCAGCCGTGCGCGGCGCGCGCGGCCGGCGCGGCCGGGACCGGGCGCAGCGCCCGCACCTGGCCGCTGGAACCGCCCGCGCGGTGCTGCTTCTCCATCGCCATGAGCGGCCGCAGCTCGGGCTCGGCGAAATCGAGGAGCTTGGCGTTGCGCCAGCGCGGCTTGCCGGAGCCGCGGCCGAACCAGCGGGGGCGCTCCTCCTCGACCAGGAGCACCAGCCGCCCCGTCCAGGTCTTCCGGAACCAGAAACGCCCTGTCAGAGACATCGTCCCATCCTCGCCGTCGAGCCGCCCCCGGTCTGGCCGCCTCAATAGCGAACTTGGCTGTTCGCGTACTGATTGAGGACGCGGGCGAACAGGCGCACCACCGATATCCACAGCGTCACGCCGGGGCTGCGGGGGGCTCGGGGCGCGATCAGTGCGCGATATGCCGGACCGACAGCGCCAGCACGACGAGCCAGACGAGCCCCGAGAGACCGAACACGAAGCCGCGGAGGATCGCCGCTTCCAGCGCCGCGTGTGCGGAGCGCGGCCCCGAAGCCCGCTCCCTCCGCGAAGGCTCGGGACGCGCCCGGACCGGGCGCTGCTCCGGCACGGTGAGCAGGCGGGTCAGGCTGTCGGGGAGCGGTCTCGGATCGGGCTGCACGGCAGCCGCGAGCCTAGCGCGTGACGCGCCCGCGCGACAGGCCGCTCGGAGCGTCGGCAGGCTCATGCCGGCAGGCTCAGGTCGGACACCGATTTGTCGCGCCCATACCCCATGCTACAGCTCGACCCCGGGCGGCCAGTCAGCCCGTCGGTCCGCGCGCATGTCCCTGCCACCTGTTCTGATCACCGGCGTGGCCGGCTTCATCGGGAACCAGCTCGCCCTGCGCCTCCTCGAAGAGGGCCGGCAGGTCGTCGGGCTGGACAGCGTCAACGCCTATTACGACGTGCGCCTCAAGGAAGCCCGGCTGCAACGCCTCGCGGATTTCCCGGGCTACAGCTTCGCGCGCCTCGACCTCGCCGACCGCGACGGCCTCGACGCGCTGTTCCGCCGCCACGCGTTCCGCACGGTGATCCACCTCGCGGCCCAGGCCGGCGTGCGCTACTCGCTCACCGATCCGCACGCCTACGCGGCGAGCAACCTCGTCGGCTTCCTGAACATCCTCGAGGCCTGCCGCCACGGCGGCGTGGGACACCTCCTCTACGCGTCCTCCAGCTCCGTCTACGGCGGCGTCACCGCGATGCCGTTCTCGGTGCACCAGAACGTCGACCATCCGCTCAGCCTCTACGCCGCGACCAAGAAGGCGAACGAGCTGATGGCGCACAGCTACAGCCATCTCTACGGCCTGCCGACGACGGGCCTGCGCTTCTTCACCGTCTACGGCCCCTGGGGCCGGCCCGACATGGCGCTGTACCTGTTCACCCGCGCGATCCTGGCGGGCGAACCGATCCGCGTGTTCAACGAAGGGCGGATGCTCCGGGACTTCACCTACATCGACGACATCGTCGCGGGGATCCGGGCCCTGGCCGACCGGCCGGCCGCGCCCGACCCCGCGTGGAGCGGCGCGGCGCCGGATCCCGGGACCAGCTCCGCCCCCTACAGGATCTACAACATCGGCAACAACGAGCCGGTGGCGCTCCTGGAGATGATCGCCCTCCTCGAGGACGCCCTGGGCCGCAAGGCGGAGAAGATCCTCCTGCCGATGCAGCCCGGGGACGTCCCGGCGACCTACGCCGACATCGACGACCTCGTGCGGGACGCCGGCTTCCGGCCCGCCACGCCCCTGAAGACCGGGATCGGGCGCTTCGTCGACTGGTATCGAACCTATCACGGGATCTGAGGGAACGGCGCCGCGCGCCGTCGCACGGAGCCAATCCGTTCACGCGGTGTTGAGTGGGGCGGCGGCCCGCAGCAGCCGCCAACCGGCCCCGGATGACGGCTATCCCAGACTGGGCCGTTGCGCGCGCCGGGCACATTCATTTAGAGCTGTTCCAGGCAGGCAAGCTCTGCCCGCATCGCTGCCCAAGCGGCGGCCAACAGGAGGAAATCCATGCGTTCACTCGTTTTCGGCGCCGTCCTTGCCGTCGTGATGCCTCTCGCCGCGCAGGCCCAGGACGCCGGCGACGCCGCGGCCGGCGAGAAGGCGTTCGCCCCCTGCAAGGCGTGCCACAACTTCCAGAAGAACGGCGTGGGTCCCGACCTGAAGGGCGTCGTCGGCCGCAAGGCGGGCACCTACGAGGGCTACAACTACTCCGCCGCCCTGAAGAACTCCGGCATCACCTGGGACGAGGCCAACCTGCACGAGTGGCTGAAGAACCCGAAGGCGAAGGTGCCCGGCACCAAGATGATCTTCCAGGGCTACCCCGACGACAAGAAGATCAACGACGTCATCGCCTACCTCAAGACGCAGTCCTGAGAGGCGAAGATCGGCACGAACCGGGAGCGGCCGCCCGGCCGCTCCCGGGGCTCCGGCCGCGTCCTAGTCGGGCGTGAGGCCGGCCTGCAGGCTCAGCCTGAGCGTGACGAGATCCTGAAGCAGGTCCTTGCGGCCCTGGATATCGAGACCGGTCATGCCCCCCGCCTCGTCGGGCAGGCAGGCGAGTTCCTCGCGCAGGGCCTCGCCGGCGACGGTGAGGAAGATGCTGACCTGACGCTCGTCGACCCGGTCGCGGGCGCGGCGCACACGCCCGGAGGCTTCCAGGCGCTTCAGGAGCGGCGTCAGCGTACCCGAATCCAGGAACAGGCGGTTCCCGATCTCCTTGACCGACAATCCGTCCTGCTCCCACAAGACCAGCAGGACGAGGTATTGCGGATAGGTCAGTTCGTGGCGACCCAGGAGGTTGCGGTAGGCGCGGCCGAAGGCGTGCGCGGCGGCGTAGACCGCGAAGCACAGCTGGTTGTCGAGGCGCTGCCGCTCCCGCTGCGAAAGCTGGTCGGCACGCGTGTGCCCCGCTCGATCCGGCTCGATGCCGATCTGCGAGGCCGTGGGGCCTGACATAGGAAAACTCTCTCTGGTAAAGGCTGGCTCGCGTACCGGTATGGCGAGGGGCTACTTCTAGGCAGTTCGCTAAACGTATACAATTGGGGCGACCGACCGAGAGTTGCCACACCATCCGCCCGGCAGCGCTCAGCCATCCATCAACGGATGCAGATCGCGGACCATCGCCTTCAGGCGCTCGTCGAGGACGTGCGTGTAGATCTGCGTCGTCGAGATGTCGGCGTGGCCGAGCAGCTCCTGGACGATGCGCAGGTCGGCGCCGTTCTGCAGGAGGTGACTCGCGAAGGCGTGGCGGAGCACGTGCGGGCTCACCCGATCCGGGTGGAGCCCCGCCGCCGAGGCCAGCACCTTGAGATCGCGGGCGAAGGCCTGCCGTGTGAGATAGCCGCTGTCGCTGTCGGCGGGAAACAGCCACGGGTTGTCCTCCGGCACGGCCGGAAGATGCACCGCCATCGCGGTGCGGGCCGCATCGGTCAGGGGCACGAGGCGCTCGCGGCCGCCCTTGCCCTTGACGATGAGGTAGCGCTCGCGCGTCGCGCCCGCCGCGCGGGGCAGGGCGACCAGTTCCGAGACGCGCAGGCCCGTGGCGTAGAGCAGCTCGAGCAGGCACGCCATCCGGCGCGCCCGCCGGGCCGGGCCAGGGGCCTGATCGGCGGCGGCGGCCGCCTGCGCCGTGGCGAGCAGCCGGTCGACCTCCGCGATGGACAGGACCTTGGGGAGCGCGCGCCCGCGGCGCGGACCGGACACCGCGACGCTCGGATCGCTCTCGGCGCCGCCCTCGGCGTAGAGGAACTTGTGGAAACCGCGCACGCAGGACAGGCGCCGCGCCGCCGAGGACGCCTTCAGGCCCCGGGTCTCGAGGTCGATCAGGAAGGCCCGCAGCGTGCCGGCCTCCACGTCGCCGAGCGCCGTGCCCGAGCGCGCGAGATAGTCGAGGTAATCGTCCAGGTCCCGGCGGTAGGCGCTCAGGGTGTTCAGTCCGGCACCGCGCTCGGCGGCCAGCATGTCGAGGTACTCGGCGACCTCGGGGCGCGGCGCCCGGGCGGCGTCGCCGCTGCCCTCCGGCCCGCTCAACGGTTGCCCGGCTGCAGCTTCGAGGCGGGGATGGTCACGCTCATCTCCCGCGGCGTCGGCTGGACGAAATGCGCGAGCGCGAACATGGCCGCGTAGACCAGACCCGCCAGGATCGCGAGGGTGGCAAAGAAACGGAACAGGGTCGGCACGTCGGTCGAACCTCGGGCAGACGGGCGCTGGCGGCGGGGAGGGGGCGGGCGAAGGCCTTCTCCGAGCCGCCGCCGATGCCCGGGTTCGACCACGTGAACGAGGCGCTGACAAGGCCCACGACGACACAGGGATGCGTTTCGCAGGCCGCTTGAATCGCGCTAAGAGCCTGCCGCAGGATGTGAGGCTGCCCGGGCGACAGGCGCGCGGGGGCCGGTGGAGAGGCGGGGACGCCGCACGGATGCGATGCAGGAGTCGATGCAGGAGGCCATGAGCGGGGAGGAGGCGGGGGAACCGATCGAGGCGCGTCTGCGCCGCGCGCTCGGCCTGCGCTCGATCGTGCTCGTGGGCCTGATGGGAGCGGGCAAGAGCACCGTCGGCCGCCGTCTGGCGAGCCGCCTCGGCCTGATCTTCAAGGATGCCGACATCGAGATCGAGGCCGCGGCCGGCCTGACGATCCCCGACATCTTCGCGATCTACGGCGAGCCGAGCTTCCGCGACGGCGAGGAGCGGGTGATCTCGCGCCTGCTGCGGGCCGGTCCGCTGGTCCTGGCGACGGGCGGCGGCGCCTACCTGCGCGAGGCGACCCGCGCGCGCATCGCGGAATCGGCGGTCTCCGTCTGGCTGAAGGCCGATCTGGACGTGCTGATGCGGCGCGTGCGCAAGCGCGGCAACCGCCCGCTGCTGCAGACCGAGGATCCCGAGGCGACGATGCGAGACCTGATGGCCGTGCGCCACCCGGTCTACGCCGCAGCCGACGTGATGGTCATCTCGCGGGAGGTCTCGCACGACCGGGTCGTCCAGGACGTGCTGGAGGCGCTGGATGCCCATCTCAGCGGCGAAGGATCCATCCCCGTGGCCGCCCAGTGAGACCCGAGCGAACCGATCCATGACCGAGCCCCGTCCGGACCTCCTGACCGTCCACGTGCCCCTCGACGCCGGCCGCGCCTACGACATCCAGATCGGGCGCGGGCTGATCGACACCGCCGGCACCGCGGTCGCCGCGCTTGGGGCCCGCCGGGCGGCGATCGTGACGGACGCGACGGTCGGCGCGCTCTACGCCGCGCGGCTGCGGACCAGCCTGGAGCGCGCCGGCCTCCAGGCGGGCGTGGTGACGGTGGCGCCGGGCGAGGCCTCCAAATCCTACGCAGGCTACGCGGAGGTCTGCGACGGTCTGCTCGCCCTCAAGGTCGAGCGCGGCGACCTCGTCGTGGCGCTAGGCGGCGGCGTGGTCGGCGACCTCGCGGGCTTTGCGGCCGCCACCCTGCGGCGCGGCGTGCGCTTCGTGCAGGTGCCGACGAGTCTGCTCGCGCAGGTCGATTCCTCGGTCGGCGGCAAGACCGGCATCAACGCGCCGCTGGGCAAGAACCTGATCGGCGCCTTCCACCAGCCGCGCCTCGTCCTGGCCGACACGGCCGCCCTCGACACCCTGTCCGAGCGCGAGATGCGCGCCGGCTACGCCGAGGTCGCCAAGTACGGGCTGATCGCCGATCCGGGCTTCTTCGACTGGTGCGAGGCGAACTGGCGCGGGATCTTCGCCGGCGGCCCGGAGCGCGAGCAGGCGGTCGCCGCCTGCTGCCGGGCCAAGGCCGCGGTGGTCACCCGCGATGAGCGGGAGGACGGCGAGCGGGCGCTGCTCAATCTCGGCCACACCTTCGGCCACGCCCTGGAGCGCCTGACCGGCTACGATTCCGCCCGCCTGGTCCACGGCGAGGGCGTCGCGATCGGGATGGCGCTCGCCTTCCGCTTCTCGGCACGCCTCGGGCTCTGCGCCGGCCAGGATGCGGGCCGGGTCGCCAACCATCTCGCGCTCGCCGGCCTGCCGACCCGTCTGCAGGCCGTTCCAGGCGGGTGCGGCGACGCCGAGGCGCTCCTCGACGCGATGACCCAGGACAAGAAGGTCCGCGACGGCGCGCTGACCTTCATCCTCGCGCGGGGGATCGGCCAGAGCTTCATCGCCCCCGGCGTGGACCGGGCGGAGGTGGCGGCGTTCCTGCAGGATGAATTGGCGTCGGACCAAGCCGCCTGACGCCCGCGAGCGCCGGCTGTGGCCTTGCCTAACGCAGGCCGGGCCGCTATGAGCCTGCCACGTCCGGCGCCGGTCACCGCGCGCCGCTGACGGTCCCGTCGGGGCCAGGGCCGCAATAGCTCAGCTGGTAGAGCACCTCATTCGTAATGAGGGGGTCGGGGGTTCGAATCCCTCTTGCGGCACCACTTCCCCCGGGCCTTTCCCGGAAGCATACACGAGCGAGCCGCTGGCCGACGGCCTGTGGCGGCTCGAGCCCGCGTGAGCCCGTCGGCTGAGGCGCGCGGCGACGGGCGCGCTCAGGCGATGGCCAGCACGGCCGCGATCGCCGCCACGCCCACGGCGAGCCAGGCGGCGTAATCGCCGATCAAGCCGCTATGGAGCATTTCCAGCACGCGGGTCGGCGCGGATTGCGTCGCGCTGACCGGCCGGACCACGAACGGGGGCAGGTGTCTGCGGAACAGCCCGTAGCCCGCGCCGGCCAGGGCGGCGGCGACCGAGGCCCAGGGGAGCCAGCCGGGCCCCTCCGCCAGCGCGTGCACGGTCGGCCGGTGCATGAAGGCCGACGCCGCCCGCGGCAGGGCGTGCTCGATGAGAGCCGCCGGCAGAGCGATATCGAGCGCGAGGAGAAGGCAGCACGGCGCCAGCATCAGCCAGAGCGGCCGGTTGGCCTTCTCGCGCTCGTCCGCGCTCGGGGCGCCGGCCTCGTCGCCGGGATCGGGCCCGAGCCCGAGGAAGATCCGGCCCGCGGCCCGCAGCACCGCGGCCCCGGTCAGCGCCGCGCCGATGGCACCGGCCGCCAGCGCCACCCCGTGCCCCTGCTGCCAGAGCGCGCCCTGGACGAGGCGCGTGCCCTGGTCGAGCACGCCGAGAGGCAGGCCGCAGAGCAGCAGCCCGGCCAGGGCCATGGCGATGCCGGCGGGCCAGATCCCCCGTCCGAGGCCGCGCAGGGCGATCTCGTCGATGCTGGCCTGGGTGGCGAGCAGGATGCCGGCGATCATGAACAGGGCGCCCTTCACCAGCCCGTGGCCGACCACGTAGACGAGCATCCCGCCGGTCCCGTCCACCGAGAGGGCGCCGAGGCCGGTGAGCATGATACCGGCGTGCGAGATGGTCGAGAAGGCGAGCAGCCGCTTGAGGTGCCGCTGCAGCAGCGCCATCCAGCCGCCCAGGAGGGCGGTGAAGCTGCCCAGGCCGATGAGCAGCCCCGGCAGGGCGTGCTGGACCTGATCGGAGCCGCCGAACACGACGGCGCTCACCTTCGCGAGGCCGAACAGGCCGAGCGAGACCATCGATCCGGAGAAGATCACCGAGACCGGGCTCGGCGCGACCGCGTGCGCGTCCGCGAGCCAGAACTGGAACGGCACGATCGCGCCCTTGATCATCAGGGCGGCGGCCACGAGGCAGAACGCCCCGGCCACCACCGGATCCCGGCCGCCCCGCGCCACCGCGGCCGCGATGCCCTCGAAGTCGAGCGTGCCGGTCTGGGCGTAGATCAGCCCGATGCCGCCGAGCATCAGGAAGCCCGCGAGGCTGTTCACCACCGTGAAGTTGATGGCGCCCGCCAGCGACGACTCCGCCAGGTGGTAAGCCGTGAGCGCGAAGGCCGCGACGCTCATCACCTCGAACCACACGAACAGGTTGAACATGTCGCGGGTGAAGCAGAACCCGACCATGGCGGCCAGGAACAGCAGCATCAGGATGTGGAAGTGGCCGTGGGTGCGGTCGAAGAAGCCCCAGGCGAACACGAAGGTCAGGGCGTAGAGCAGCCCGACGAAGGCCGCGACCCAGCCGCTGGCCTCGTCCACCGAGAAGCCGATACCGAGATGGACGCCGTCGCGCGGCTCCCAGCCGCCGAACCAGTAGACCAGCGGCCCGTCGGCGGCGTGTGTGGCGATGACGCCGCAGAGCACCGCGACGGTGAGCGCCGCCAGCGTCGCCAGGATGTCGGGCAGGCGACCGGGCAGGACGTGCGCGGTCGCCAGCATCGCGGCGCAGACCACGAGGGGGATCGCGACGGGCAGGGGCAGGAGGGCGGCCGGGAAGGCGGTCACGGGCCGCCCCGCTCCGCGTCGCGCACCCGGCTCGATCCCGCATCGCGCCCGGACTTGCCGCCCGCGCGCATCGGCCGGAGCTTCTCCGGGTCCAGGCTGCCGCCGCGCTTGTAGGCCTGGATGGTCAGGACGAGGAGGAGGGCGGTCAGCGTCGCGCCGACCACGATGTCGGTGAGCACCAGCGCCTGCATCACCGGGTCGACGGCGGGCGTTCCCGGCGGGTGGTCGTAGAAGATCGGCGCGATGCTGCCCCAGCGATAGCCGAGGCCGAGCAGGAGCACGTAGGTCGCCGATTGGCACACGCCGAGGCAGCCCACGAGATGGATGAAGTTGCGGCTCGTGGCGATGCCGTAGAGGCCGATCCCGAACAGCCACGCTGCGACCGCGTAGGGCATGACACTGATGACCGCACTCACGCGGATTCCTCCCCCGGCTCCTCGGGCGCGTCGGCCTCGCGGGTCTCCTCCATGAACTCCAGGAAGAGCTGCGTGAAACCGCCCGTCACCGCGAGGGCGACGCCGAGATTCTCGACCAGCATCAGGCCGCCCGAGAACAGGTCGCGGAAGGTGCCGAGCGGCAGGATGTTCTGCATGAAGGCGGCGCCGGTCAGCATCGGCGCGAGCCCGCACAGGGCGAAGAGCAGCGCGCCGCCACCCTCCAGGGCATCGAGCCAGTGACTGCGGATGGCATCGCGCCAGCCGGCATAGCCCTCGCCGAGATAGATCAGCAGGGTCCCTGAGGCGAGGATGACGCCGCCCTGGAAGCCGCCTCCCGGCGTGACGGTCGCGTGCAGCACGACGTAGAGGCCGAACAGCGCGGTGAGCGGGCCGGCGACGCGGCACGCGAGCACCACCGCCTCGGAGCGCGGGATCACGGCCCGGCCGGGCCGGCGCATGGCGCTCTCGGAGTTGCCCTCGCCGCGCCGCCCGCGCAGCAGCACCACCGTCCCGGTGATGGCGGCGAGCAGCATGAATTCCTCGCCGAGGGTGTCGAGGCCGCGCAGGTCGAAGTTGATGGCACTCACCATGTTGGCGACGTGCCGGGCCTCCGGGGTGATCGCGTTGATGCGCGCGCCGTACTGGGCGATCGTCGATCCGAAGGGCGGCAAGCCGGCGATCACCGCGGCCGCGCCCGGGAGGAGGATAAGGCCCGCGACGGCCAGGAGCGCGACGCGGGCGCGCGGGCTCACGATTCCTCCTCGGGCGGCTGCGTCCGCACGGCCATCAGGGCCACGAGGAAGAGGAGCGGCACCGCCGCCGAACCGACCGCCAGCTCCGAGAGCGCGACGTCGGGGGCCTGGAGGGCGTCGAACAGGATCGCCAGGACGAGCCCGTTGACCGCAATGGCGAAGACCTGCCGCGCGGGGTCGCGCACGAGGACCACGGCGGTGCCGGAGATCGCGGTGAGCAGAAAGAGCAGCGGCAGGATGACCGTCATGCCGAGCGGCCCTCGCGCATCAGCACGGCCCGGCCCGAGACGTGCGACAGCACCGCCGCCCAGGCGAGGAACACCACCATCATCACCAGGATCTTGAGCGAGCGCCCGGAGACGCCGTCCGCGAGGAAGGCCGCCACCGTCACGAGGATCGCGGCCGCCACGTTCAGGAACGCGACGGCGTGAATCCGGTCGAGCGCCCGGGGCAGGCGCCAGAGGGCGAGGGCTGCGAGCCACGCGGCCGCCACGGCGAGAGCCAGGACCGAGCCGATCGCGACGCTCATATCCAGCGCTCCAGGAAGACCGCGAGCAGCATCGTGCCGGGCAGGTTGAGCAGGACCAGGGTGAGGGCGAGATCGGTGATCGACGCCTGGTCGGTGGCGAAAGCCATAAGCGTCAGGATCAGGACCGTGACGCTGCCAGCGAGCTGGTAGGCGGCGAAACGCTGGCCGGGCCGACCCCGCCACGCGAGCACCGCGGCCACCGCGAGCGGCGGCAGCAGCGCCAGGATGGCGACCGTCCAGACGCTCATCGCGCCTCCTCCAGGCCGTGCGTCACCACGGTTCCGTGCGCGCGGTCGAGGGTGAGCACGTAGCTGTCGGGGGCGAGCGACGCGGCCAGAAGCCCGACCGCCCGAGCGGCCGGCGCCGCCTCGCCCTCCGGCGTGGCCCAGGCGATCTCGGCGGCGGTCCGCTCCCGGGTCGCGCCGCCGCCGGCGCGACCGAGGACCGCGCGCAGGAGGTGCAGCCCGACGCGGGCGGTCTGGCGCGGCATGTCGCGGACGGCCGGGCCGAGCGGGTAGAGCGACGCCCGGTCGAAGCGGAAGCGCAGCCCGCCGCGCCGTCCGACGCCCCACCACCAGAGCGTGCCGAGACTGGCGCAGCCGACGGCGGCCATCCCCTCGTTCAGGCTCACCGAGCCGGCGAAGACCATGTAGGTGAGGGCGAGGACGACCCAGATCGCTGCGCCGTCGCGCCGCGAACGCTTCCCGAGCCCGCCGATCGGTCCTGCCTGCGTCGATCCTGCCCGCATCGATCCTGACCGGCGCGCCCCGCGGAAGCGTGACCATGCGCGTGTCCGACCAAACGTGGCCGCGGGCGCCGGCGTTCCCGGAACCCGGGGACACGGTTCCGTGTAAGGCGATGAGGGGTGGGCGTGCATATGAAAGCTGAGATCCTCACTATCCGCTTCGTCCACGAGGGCTGGAGCCGCTTCGGGATCGCGCGGGTGCGCCTCGCCGACGGCGCCGTCGTCGAGCGCGAGATCGAGGACCACGGCGACTCGGTCGGGATCCTGCCCTACGACCCGGAGCGGAAGGTCGCGACGCTCGTGCGCGAGCTGCGGGTGCCGCCGCTTTTCGCGGCCGGCGAGCAGGTCCAGCTGGAGGCGCCGGCGGGCCTGATCGACGCCGGCAGCCCGGAGGAGAACGCCCGCCGGGAGGCGCTGGAGGAGGTGGGCCTTCGCCTGCGGGCGCTCGAGTTCGTCGGCGCCACCTTTTTCTGCGCCAGGCTGACCACCGAGAAGATCCATCTCTACCTCGCGCCCTACGACCGGGCGGATCGCGCGGAGGCGGGCGGCGGGGCCGAGGGCGAGCACGAGAACATCCGGGTGGTCGAGATGCCGCTGGCCGAGCTCGCCGCACGCGCCGACCGCGCCGAGATCACCGACCTGAAGACGCTGGCCCTGATCCTGGCGCTCCGCGCACGCCATCCCGAGGTGTTCGCCCCGTGAGAGGCCGCCGCGCGCTCGGCCGCGCGCTGCTGACCGCGCTAGTGCTGGTCGGCGTCGCGTGGGTCGCCTTCCACCTGCGCTGAGCGGGCCCGAGCGGCCCTCCTCCGGACGGGTCCGGCGCGTCGAAGAACCCGCGTCCTGTCTTGATCGCCGGCCGCGGCGGCCCCATCGTCCTGTCCACACACGGGAGGTCACCGGATGACGCGCGCCTGCATCGTGGGCTGGGCCCACACCCCCTTCGGCAAGCTCGAGGAGCCCGATGTCGAGGGGCTGATCGCCCGGGTCTCGGGGGAGGCGCTGGCCCACGCCGGCGTCGAGGAATCGCAGGTCGACGGCATCTACGTGGGCTCGATGAACACCGGCTTCTCGAAGCAGGGCTTCGAGGGCTCGCTGGTGGCGGTGAACCGGCCGGGCCTCGCCCACGCCCCGGCGACCCACCTGGAGAACGCCTGCGCCACCGGGTCGGCGGCGCTCTATGCGGCCCTCGACTTCGTCGACAGCGGCCGCGGCCGCGTGGCCCTGGTGATCGGCGCCGAGAAGATGACCGCCAAGACCGTCGCTGAGACCGGCGACATCCTGCTGGGCGCCTCCTACCGGAAGGAGGAGGCCGACATCGAGGGCGGCTTCGCGGGCGTGTTCGGGCGGATCGCGGCGGGCTACTTCCAGCGCTACGGCGACCGCAGCGAGGAGCTGGCCCGCATCGCCGCCAAGAACCACAGCAACGGCGTCGGCAACCCCTACGCGCAGTTGCGCAAGGACCTCGGCTTCGACTTCTGCAACCGGGTCTCGGAGAAGAACCCCTACGTGGCCGCCCCCCTGCGGCGCACAGACTGCTCGCTGATCTCGGACGGGGCGGCGGCGCTTGTGGTGGCCGATGCCGAGACCGCCGAGGGCCTGGAGCGGGCGATCGGCTTCCGCGCGCGCGCGCACGTCAATGACATTCTCCCCCTGTCCCGCCGCGACCCGGTGGAGTTCAAGGGCGCGCGAATGGCCTGGGAGAGGGCGCGGGCCCAGGCCGGGATCGCCAACGAGGACCTCTCCTTCGTGGAGACCCACGACTGCTTCACGATCGCCGAGCTGATCGAGTACGAGGCGATGGGCCTCGCCGCCCCGGGCGAGGGCTACCGCGTGGTGCGCGAGGGGCTCGCCGAGAAGGGCGGCCGGCTGCCGATCAACCCGTCCGGCGGGTTGAAGGCCAAGGGTCACCCCGTGGGGGCGACCGGCGTGTCGATGCACGTCATGGCGTGCCTCCAGCTTATGGGCGAGGCCGGGGAGATGCAGGTGCCCGGGGCGGAGCTCGCCGGGATCTTCAATATGGGCGGCGCGGCGGTCGCCAACTACGTGTCGATCCTGGAGCGGCGGCGCTGAGGCCGTCCCGGTTGCGGCCAATCCCTGCCCGCCGTGGCCGTCCTCGCGGGCGGCGCGAAGCAATCCATCGGCCTCACGATCGGCGAGATCGCGCGGCTCTGGGTCGCTTCGCCGCGCTCGCGATGACGGACTAGAGGAGGCGATCCAGCGCCTGCTGGAGATCGGCGATCAGGTCGGCCTCGTTCTCCAGCCCGACCGACAGCCGCACGGTCTCGGGCCCGACCTGCGCGGCGGCCTTCTCGTGCTCCGGCAGCTGCCGGTGCGTGGTCGAGGACGGGTGGATCGCCAGCGATTTGATCTCGCCGATGTTCACCAAGTGAGAGATCAGCTCCAGCCCGGCGATGAACCGCAGCGCCGCCGGCTCGCCGCCCTTCAGCGCGAAGGTGAAGATCGAGCCCGGCCCGTCCGGGGTGTAGCGGCGGGCGAGGTCCTCGCCGGTCTGGCCCGGCAGCATCGGGTAGCTCACCCAGGCCACGGCCGGGTGATCCTTCAGGAAGGCAGCCACCGCCCGCGCGTTGGCACAATGCCGCTCCATGCGCAGCGGCAGAGTCTCGATCCCCATCAGCGTCAGGAACGCGTTCATCGGCGACAGGCCGGGCCCGAGGTCCCGCAGGCCGAAGAACCGGCACGCCGCCGCGAAGGGGGTCGCCGGGAAGGCCTCGGTGAGCACCAGCCCGTCATAGTCCGGCCAGGGCTCGGTGATCAGGTTGTAGCCGCCGGCCTTCGCCCAGTCGAAGCGGCCGGCGTCGCAGATCACGCCGCCGATGGTCTGGCCGGAGCCGCTCAGGAACTTCGAGGTGGAGTGCCAGACGATGTCGGCGCCGTGCTCGATCGGCCGGATCAGGGCCGGCGAGGCGAGGGTGTTGTCGACGACGAGCGGCAGGTTGTGGCGGCGGGCCACCGCGGCGATGCCGTCGAGGTCCACCACCGACGCGCAGGGGTTCACGATCGATTCGCAGAAGATGGCCCGGCAGTCCGGGGTGATCGCCGCCTCGAAATCCTCCGGGGCCATACCGCGCGCGAAGCGCGGCTTCAGGTCGTAGCGCCCGTCAAGCCGGCGCATCAGGCCGAGCGACCCGCCGAACAGGCGCGGCGACGCGACGTAGGCGTCGCCGCTCTTCAACAGCGTCATCAGAATGAGCTGCATGGCCGACTGTCCGGAGGACACCGCCACACCCGCCTTGGCGCCTTCCAGATCGGCGATCCGGCGCTCCAGCGCGGCGACCGTCGGGTTGGATCCGCGCGAGTAGGAGAAGCCGGTCCGGCGGCCCGCGAAGATGTCGGCGGCCTGCTCGGTCGAGTCGAAGACGAAGCCGTTGGTGAAGTAGATCGGCTGGACCCGGGCGCCCGTGGCGGGATCGGGCGCCGCGCCGGCGTGGATGGCCCGGGTCGCGAAGCGGTGCGGTCGGTTCTGGTCCGTCATTGCTCTCGGTCGGGTGTTCAGGGCCCGGACCGGGTGTCAGCCCGAGCGGATCCGTGCGTCAAGCCGCGCGGCGGATGAAGGCCTGCAGGGTCCGGACCAGGGTGGTCGGCTCGTAGGGCTTCGGGATGAACCGGGCGCCCTCCGGCATGTCGTTGGGACCGGGCGTGCCCATGCCCGACACCACCAGCACGGGAATCGACGGCCAGCGATGCGCGACGAGGCGCGCCAGGGCGAAGCCGTCCATCGACCCCTGCGGCATGTCGACGTCGGTCATCAGGACGCCGACGTCGTCGCGGTTCTCCAGAACCTTCAGCGCCTTGTCGGCATGCGTCGCCTCGACGACGGTGAAGCCCGCATCCGCGAGGGTGTCCGAGGCCTCCATCAGAAGGAGGCCGTCATCTTCCACGAGGAGAACGACGGGGTGGTCGGACGGGCTATCTGACATCAGACCTGCGAAGGTGCGTCTCAATTCCGAAACCCGCGCCCTATTCCTCCGGGGCTCCCCCCGTCAAGGCGCGGGGCCGGATCCGTCAGGCCGCCTCCTCGCGCTTGCCGAGGCGCTTGTCGAGGTAGGTGTCGACCGTCTGGGTCAGTTCCTCGACCTTGCCGTCGAAGAAATGGTTGGCGCCCTCGACCATCTGGTGCTCGATGATGACGCCCTTCTGGGTCTTCACCTTCTCGATCACCGGCATGACCTCGCGGGCGGGCGCGACCCGGTCCTCGGAGCCGTGCACGAACAGGCCGGAGGAGGGGCAGGGGGCCAGGAAGGTGAAGTCGTAGCGGTTCGCCATGGCGGCGATGGAGATGAATCCCTCGATCTCGGGGCGGCGCATCAGGAGCTGCATGCCGATCCACGAGCCGAAGGACACGCCCGCGATCCAGCAGGACTTCGCCTCCGGGTTGACCGACTGAACCCAGTCGAGGGCGGCCGCAGCGTCCGACAGCTCGCCCGAGCCGTGGTCGAACGAGCCCTGGCTGCGCCCGACTCCGCGGAAATTGAAGCGCAGGGCCGCGAAACCGCGATTGGCGAACGTGTAAAACAGGTTGTACACGATCTGATTGTTCATCGTGCCCCCGAACTGGGGGTGCGGGTGCAGGATGATGGCGATCGGCGCGCCGCGCTTCTTGGGGGCTTGGTAACGGCCTTCCAGGCGGCCGGCCGGGCCGGTGAAGATCACTTCGGGCATCGCTCGTCTCTCGCTCCGGAGATCGCCCGCCGGGCGATCGGCCCGGCGGCGCAGCAGCCTTGACTCGTCGCGCGCGCACCATAAAAGCAGTCTTAGAACAGTTCTAGGCGATTAGAACTGTTCTAAACAACCCGTCCGAAGCACCGCGTTGGCTGCCACGCCGACCGTGCCGGGTCGGCGGGATCTCATTGTCTCGGCGCGCCTTAGCACGGCGAGCCGGCGCGCGGGCAAGGAATTGTGACGCGCCGCAGCAGAGGGCTTAACGGAACGCGGATGAGCCGGGCACGCGCCTATCTCGACTACAACGCTACGGCGCCGGTCCGCCCGGACGTCGCGGAGGCGGTCGCGCGCGCGCTCACGCTCCCCGGGAACCCGTCCTCGATCCACGCGGAGGGACGGGCGGCCCGGGCCGCCCTAGAAGCGGCCCGCACCCAGGTGGCGGCGCTCGTGAACGCCCGGCCCGAGCAGGTCGTCTTCACCAGCGGCGGGACCGAGGCGGCGAACGCGGTCCTGTCCGGCGCCCTCCGTCGCGGCGGCGCGGCGGCCCCGTCGCGACTGCTCTACTCCGCCACGGAGCATCCCTGCGTCGCGGTCGGTCACCGGTTCCCGGACGCGGCCGTCGAGGAAGTCCCGGTCACCGCCGACGGCGTGGTCGATCTCGTCGCCCTGGAGGCGCGCCTGGGTGCTCTCGCCGACGAGACCCTGCTCCTCTCGGTCCACGCCGCCAACAACGAGACCGGCGCGGTGCAGCCGCTGGCCGAGATCGTCGGCCTAGCGCGGGCGCACGGCCGGACCCTGGTCCACAGCGACGCCGTGCAGGCCGTCGGCAAGATCCCACTCGACATGGCGGCGCTCGGCCTCGACGCGCTGACCCTCTCGGGCCACAAGTTCGCGGCGCCCAAGGGGGTCGGCGCGCTGGTCCTGGCCGAGGGCGTCAGCCTGGAGAGCGCCTTCCTGCGCGGGGGCGGCCAGGAGCGGCGGCTGCGCTGCGGCACCGAGTGCCTGCCGGCCATCGTCGGCATGGGCGAGGCTGCCCGGATCGCCCGCGCGGCGCTCGACGCGGAGGCCACGCGCCTCTCCGCCCTCCGGGACCGGATCGAGGCCGGCATGCGCACCATGGCGCCGGACGCGGTGGTGTTCGCCGCCGGAGCGCCGCGCCTTCCCAACACCCTGAGTTTCTCGGTCCCGGGGCTCGACGCGCCCTCGGCCCTGATCGCCCTCGACCTCGCCGGCGTGGCGGTGTCGTCGGGCTCGGCCTGCTCGTCGGGCAAGGTCGCCCGCTCGGCGACGCTCGCCGCGATGGGCGTCGGTTCCGACCTCGCCGGGGGGGCGCTGCGCGTCAGCCTCGGCTGGAACACGGTGGACGAGGAGGTGGCATGCTTCCTCGACGCCTTCGAACGGGTCTTGGAGACCCTATATAGACGGCGAGGCCAGGCGGCCTGAGCGCCGCCCCCCCGCTTTCCGACAGACGCTTCCCGGCCCTTGACGCCGGAGATGCCTAGGAGACGCTGATGCCTGCTGTGCAGGAAACCATTGATCGGGTCCGCTCGATCGACCTCGACCAGTACAAGTACGGGTTCGAGACCACGATCGAGATGGAGAAGTCCGAGAAGGGCATCTCCGAGGACGTCGTCCGCTTCATCTCGGCCAAGAAGAACGAGCCCGCGTGGCTGCTGGAGTGGCGCCTCGACGCCTACCGGCGCTGGCTGACCATGAAGGAGCCGGAGTGGGCCCGCGTCTCCTACGACAAGGTCGACTACAACGACATCTACTACTACGCGGCGCCCAAGCGCCCGGCGGCGCTGTCGCTCGACGAGATCGACCCCGAGATCCTCAAGACCTACGAGAAGCTCGGCATCCCGCTGCGCGAGGTCGAGGTGCTGGAGGGCATCGCGCCGGAGCGCCGCGTCGCGGTCGACGCCGTGTTCGACTCGGTCTCGGTGGCCACCACCTTCAAGAAGGAGCTGGAGAAGGCCGGCGTGATCTTCATGCCGATCTCCGAGGCCGTGCGCGAGCACCCCGAGCTGGTGCAGAAGTACCTCGGCTCGGTCGTGCCGGTAACCGACAACTTCTTCGCGACGCTGAACTCGGCCGTCTTCTCCGACGGGTCGTTCGTCTACATCCCCCCGGGCGTGCGCTGCCCGATGGAGCTGTCGACCTACTTCCGCATCAACGAGCGCGACACCGGCCAGTTCGAGCGCACGCTGATCATCGCTGACAAGGGCTCCTACGTCTCGTATCTCGAGGGCTGCACCGCCCCGAAGCGCGACGACAACCAGCTCCACGCCGCGGTGGTCGAGCTCGTCGCCCTGGACGATGCCGAGATCAAGTACTCGACCGTTCAGAACTGGTACCCGGGCGACAACGAGGGCAAGGGCGGCATCTACAACTTCGTGACGAAGCGCGGCGACTGCCGCGGCGCCCGCTCGAAGATCTCGTGGACGCAGGTCGAGACTGGCTCGGCGATCACCTGGAAGTACCCGTCCTGCATCCTGCGCGGCGACGATTCCCGCGGCGAATTCTACTCGATCGCGGTGTCGAACGGCATGCAGCAGGTCGATTCCGGCACCAAGATGATCCATCTCGGCAAGAACACGACGAGCCGGATCATCTCGAAGGGCATCTCGGCCGGCCGGTCGCAGAACACCTACCGGGGCCTCGTCTCGGCACACCGGAAGGCCAAGGGCGCGCGCAACTTCACGAACTGCGACTCCCTGCTGATCGGCGATCAGTGCGGCGCGCACACCGTGCCCTACATCGAGTCGAAGAACGCCTCGGCGGTGTTCGAGCACGAGGCGACGACCTCGAAGATCTCCGAGGAGCAGAAGTTCTACTGCCAGCAGCGCGGCCTCTCCGAGGAGGAGGCGACCGCGCTCATCGTCAACGGCTTCGTGCGGGACGTGCTGCAGCAGCTGCCGATGGAGTTCGCCGTCGAGGCTCAGAAGCTGATCTCGATCAGCCTGGAAGGCTCGGTGGGCTGACCACCTGGGCGGATACGACGACGACGTGCTGCGCGCGGCCCATCGGCACAGCGCGCGACACGCCGACGAGGTCAGGAGCAGCGTTCTGTGCGGATGCTTCTTCTGCCTCGAGGTTTTCGCGCCGGACGAGATCGCGGGCTGGATCGCCGATGAGGGCACCGCCCTCTGTCCCCGGTGCGGCATCGACGCGGTGATCGGCGACCTCTCCGGCTATCCGGCCGGGAGCGCCGCGTTCCTGCGGGCGATGCGGGACGAATGGTTTTGAAGGACTTGGACTGACATGCTGGAAATCAAGAACCTCGTCGTGCAGATCGAGGACAACCGCATCCTGAACGGCCTCAACCTGACCGTGAACGACGGCGAGGTCGCGGCGATCATGGGCCCGAACGGCTCGGGCAAGTCGACCCTCTCCTACGTCATCGCCGGAAAGGAGGATTACGAGGTTCTCGACGGCGAGATCCTGCTCGACGGGCAGAACGTTCTGGAGATGGCCGCCGACGAGCGCGCAGCGGCCGGCATCTTCCTGGCCTTCCAGTACCCGCTGGAGATCCCCGGCGTCGGCACCATGACCTTCCTCAAGGCCTGCCTGAACGCGCAGCGCAAGGCGCGCGGCGAGGCCGAGCTGTCGACCCCGGACTTCATCCGCGCGGTGAACGGCGCGGCCGACAAGCTCGAGATCAACAAGGAGATGCTCAAGCGCGCTCTCAACGTCGGCTTCTCCGGCGGCGAGAAGAAGCGCATGGAGATCCTCCAGATGGCGCTGCTGCAACCGAAGTTCTGCGTGCTCGACGAGACCGATTCCGGCCTCGACATCGACGCCCTGCGCATCGTCTCCGAGGGCGTGAACGCGCTCCGCGACCAGGGCCGCTCGTTCCTGGTGATCACCCACTACCAGCGCCTGCTCAACCACATCGTGCCCGACACCGTGCACGTCATGTCGAAGGGCCAGATCGTGAAGACCGGCGGCAAGGAGCTCGCCCTCGAGCTCGAGGCCTCCGGCTACGCCGAGTACCGCACCGGGGAGGCGGCCTGAGCCATGGCCGACGTCACCAACCTCCGCTCCCCCGCCGAGGCCGGCCTGTCGAAGCTGTTCGAGTCGGCCCGCCAGAGCTTCGCCAGCGAGAAGGCGATCGCCCGCGAGGAGGCCTTCCGCTTCTTCGAGGCGACCGGCCTGCCGAGCCGGCGGGTCGAGGCCTTCAAGTACACGGACCTGCGCGCCACCATCACGGAGGCCGCGCCCCCGGCCGAGGCGCCGAGCCTGGACCTTGCCAAGGCGGCCGTCGCCGGGGCGAAGGGCTTCGCCGGCATCGAGGCCGCGCGCCTGACCTTCGTGAACGGCCATCTCGTCCGCGAGCTGTCGGATCTCGACCGGATCCCCGAGGGGGTCACGGTCGTCCCGATGTCCGAGGCGCTGACGAAGGCGCATGTCGACCTGAAGCAGCTCGCGCCGGTGGCGCAGGCCCGGGAGAACCCGGTCTACCAGCTCAACACCGCCTTCCTGGCGGACGGCGCGCTGATCACGGTGGCGCCCGGCGCGAAGCCGGCGGGGCCGCTGCACCTGCGCTTCGTGGGCGCCGGGAACACGCCGTTCTCGACGGCGACCCGCGTGCTCGTCCAGATCGGCGAGGGCGCGGAGTTCGGTCTCCTGGAGAGCCACGAGGGTCCGGACGGGCTCACCTGCCAGCCGAACGACGCCCTCGACGTGGTGGTCGGCCCCAAGGCCGCCTTCCGGCACACCCGCCTGAACACGGAGGGCGACGCCACCATCGCGCTCTCGACCCTGTCGCTGAAGGTCGAGGCCGAGGGTCAGGTCGAGACCGTCAACCTCGTGACCGGGGCGGTGCTGTCGCGTCACCAGATCTTCGTCCACGTCGCGGGTGAGGACACCAACGTCGTGGTCAACGGCGCTGCCATGCTGCGCAAGGGCCAGCTCGCCGACTCGACGCTGCTCGCCGATCACGCCGCTGTCGGCGGCGTCGGCCGCGAGCAGTTCAAGTGGATCATCGACGGCGACGCCACCGGCGTGTTCCAGGGCAAGATCATCGTCCGTCAGGCTGCCCAGCAGACCGACGGCAAGATGAAGTCCGACTGCCTCCTCCTCACCGACGAGGGGCAGATGATGAACAAGCCGGAGCTGGAGATCTTCGCCGACGACGTCGCCTGCGGCCACGGCGCCACCTGCGGCGCGCCGGACGAGGACCTGCTGTTCTACCTGATGGCCCGCGGCCTGCCGCGCGCGACCGCCGAGAGCCTGCTCGTCCAGGCCTTCGTCGGCGAGGCCGTCGAGGCGGTCACGCACGAGGGCGCCCGCGCGGCGCTCATCGGCGAGATCGAGGCCTGGCTCCAGGCGCGCGGCTGATCGGACCCGGCCGGTCCGCTCCGCGGACCGGCCCTTCTCGATGCCTGATCCCGGCCTGAGGCCACCGCGGCAGCGCGCCTCGGGGCGGGGTCCAGGAATCGCAACGCCAGCCGGAGGCCTTCGAGGCCTCCGCTTCGCTCCGGCACCTCAGGATGAGGGCTGTTCCCGGGATCGGCGAAGTCTTCGGAAGGTCGCGACCATGAACGCACCCGTCCTCACCCCCGCCTACGACGTCGCGGCGATCCGGAAGGATTTCCCGATCCTGGCGCAGCAGGTCTACGGCAAGCCGCTCGTCTACCTCGACAACGCCGCCTCGGCGCAGAAGCCCCGGCAGGTGATCGACGCGATGGTCTCCTGCATGGAGACCGGCTACGCCAACGTCCACCGCGGCCTGCACTACATGGCGAACGCCGCCACCGAGGGCTTCGAGGGCGCGCGCGAGACCACGCGCCAGTTCCTCAACGCCGCCTCGACGGACGAGATCATCTTCACCCGCAACGCCACCGAGGCCTACAACCTCGTGGCCTCGTCGATGGGCTGGGCCGGCCTGATCGGGGAGGGGGACGAGATCATCCTCTCGATCATGGAGCACCACTCCAACATCGTGCCCTGGCACTTCCTGCGCGAGCGCCGGGGCGCCGTGATCAAGTGGGCCCCGGTGGACGACCAGGGCAATTTCCTGGTCGAGGAATACGAGAAGCTGTTCTCGCCGCGGACCAAGATGGTGGCGATCACCCACATGTCGAACGTGCTCGGCACGGTGACGCCCGCCGCCGAGATCGTGCGCATCGCCCATGCCCACGGCGTGCCGGTCCTGCTCGACGGTGCGCAGAGCGCGGTGCACCAGCCCGTCGACGTGCGGGCGCTCGATTGCGACTTCTTCGTCTTCACCGGCCACAAGGTCTACGGCCCGACCGGGATCGGCGTGCTCTACGGCAAGAAGGAATGGCTGGAGCGCCTGCCGCCCTACCAGGGCGGCGGCGAGATGATCCGGACGGTCAGCGAGGACGCGATCACCTACAACGATCCGCCCCACCGGTTCGAGGCCGGCACCCCGGCCATCATCGAGGCGGTCGGTCTCGGCGCCGCGCTCGAGTACATGATGAATCTCGGGCGCGACGCGATCGCCGCCCACGAGGCGAAGCTCACGGCCTACGCGCAGGAGCGCCTCGGCGCGATGAATTCCCTGCGCCTCATCGGCACCGCACCGGGCAAGGGCGGCGTGATCGCCTTCGAGATGAAGGGCGCGCACGCCCACGACATCGCCACGGTGATCGACCGGCAGGGCGTGGCGGTGCGGGCCGGGACCCACTGCGCGATGCCGCTGCTCAACCGCTTCGGCGTCACCTCGACCTGCCGCGCCTCGTTCGGGCTTTACAACACGACCGCCGAGATCGATGCCCTTGCCGAGGCGCTCGGCAGAGCAGAGATGCTGTTCACCTGATACTGGGATGAGGCTGGTCCCGCCCGCGCGGGCCCGGGGAGAGTGAAGCGATGAGCACCGACGCCACCATCACGGGCGGCAAGAACGCCCCCGACGTCGCCGGCGACTCGACGATCCCGCAGGCGGAACTGGACCGCCTGACCGACGACATCGTCGCGGCGCTGAAGACGGTCTACGATCCCGAGATTCCGGCCGACATCTACGAGCTCGGCCTGATCTACAAGGTCGATATCGGCGACGATCGCGTCGTCGCGATCGACATGACCCTCACGGCGCCCGGCTGCCCGGTCGCGGGCGAGATGCCCGGCTGGGTCGAGAACGCGGTGTCCGCCGTGCCGGGGGTCCAGTCCTGCGCGGTGACCATGGTCTTCGACCCGCCGTGGGACCAGAGCCGCATGTCCGACGAGGCCCGCGTCGCCCTCGACATGTGGTAGCGCCCCCGTGGAGCGTCACGGCTTCCCGAAGGGACTCCCGGGCGCGACGCGCGGACCCTGCGCGGCGCCCGATTATCGTTGCACGGGAAAGGCTCGCACCGCGCCCCGGTCGCGGGCGGCGAGTGTCGACGCCGGCGCGATCTGCGGACTTCTACGAAGCCGTTAAGGCCCCGCTAACCATGACCCCGCAGATCGGTGGCGGCCGCCGCGAGGGCGGCCTCTCCTCGATACAGTTGGTGGAAGCGGATGGCTGCGGGCTACGTGGTCGCGGCGTTCTTGGAGGCGGCCGGGCTGGCCGGCCTCGTGATCGCCGTGCTCAAGATGCGGACGGAGCGGCGGGCGCGGGCCGCGGACTTGCGGAGCTTCCTTCGCTCCGGACAGATCCCGATTGTCGAGATCGGGGGGACGCGCCGTCCCGCGGACGCTGCCGCGCGGCTGATCGCCGTCCCGTACACGACCGGCCGGGGCGGTGCTCCGGAGGCTCGTCCGTCGGCCGCCCGCGCGGCGCTCGGACGCGCCTTCACGTCCGGGGGCGCGGTGCCGCGCGCCGGGTTGATTGGCGCGATCAGCGCAGGATGACGTCGAGGCCGCTGCCGAGCAGGACCACGGCGCTGAGCGTCAGCATGAACTTCAGGTCTTCGAGACGGGCGCTCATGATCGATCCTCGATGTTCGGCTGGTTGGCCGCCGTTCCGATGACCGATGATCACCAGATTAACGAATTTTTCGCGAGTCCTTTCAGGATCCGTTAGGGATTTACCGACGGTTTCCCTTTGCTAACGTTACCGATGTGTTAAGGCGCCTTCCGGAGCCGTCGGCTCATTCTGGTCCGGCGGGGCGGCACGATCTGCGCCGGCCGGAACTCACGAAGGTTCGAGCCATGTCTCCACGTCCGCGCACGACCTTCGGGCGGGCCGTCGACTGGATGTTTCGCGACAGGACCACCGGCGCGATCACCGTGGCGCAGTGGCCGAACCTGCCGCTCTGGCTCTTCGCGGGCCTGAGCCTCGCGGCTTGGCTGGCCCGGGACAGGGGAGAGCTGGCCCCCTGGCTGCCGGCCTCCTCTCTGTCCTTCGGGGCCGATATCGCGCTGACATGGTGGGCGATCGACGAGCTCCTGCGCGGCGTGAATCCCTGGCGCCGGATCCTCGGTGCAGCGACCCTGATCGGCCTGGCCGCGCTGATCACGCTTCGGCGAGCGGCCTAGTGACGGAACCATGCTACCGGCAATTGTATTTCTGGATGTTGATTCGGAACGGAGGCTGAACCGACTTCGCCGATTACAGATGAGCGGCACAAGATCTCGGTCCGGGGTGGCTGTCCGCGCGTTCTGGACAGTGCGGCCCTGCCAAGCTGATACCATAACGGTAGGTTGCACCCGCCGAGAAAGTGTGGATGGTCGTGCCGCGCGCCGCGTGAGCAGCGTCTGTGGGCATCCCGTGCATCCGAGCTCGGCCGAAGGACTGGTTTCGAAGAGATCATGACGGACGCGGGCGGATTCGATCTCGACGGCACGGCGAACTCCGCTCACGAGCGGGAAGTGCTGCTTCGCCAGATCGCCCACGCGCTGAACGTCCCGGTCTCGATCTTCCGCGGGCCGCCGGGGTCCCCGGCAGCCGGCGGCCCGAGCGCCGCGGAATGCGCCGCCCTGCTGACCGCCTTCTCGCGCATCGAGGATCCGGAACTCCGCAAGGAGTGCCTCGCGCTGGCGGAGCGCCTCGGCCGCCGGTGAGCCGCGGGCGCCCTCGCGGTGCGGTGGCGCACACGGGCTCGGTCAGCGCCGGTCATTCACCATGCTATAGGGGCGCCCGCCGCCGGAGGCGTCCCGCTCGGCCGGCCCCTCGCGTGTCCGGTGCCTGAGCATGGCTGCCGGACCCGTGCACGCTCCCGCTCGCACCAGGCTCTGATGCCGATCATCTCCATCTCGAAGCTGTCGAAGACCTACACGTCCGGCTTCACAGCCCTGCGTGACATCGACCTCGCCATCGAGCGCGGCGAGATCTTCGCGCTGCTCGGTCCGAACGGAGCGGGCAAATCCACGCTCATCAACATCGTCTGCGGGATCGTCACCGCGAGTGCGGGGACCGTCCTGGTCGACGGCCACGATATCGCGGCGGATTACCGCGCCGCGCGCCGGGCCATCGGGCTCGTCCCGCAGGAACTCACCACCGACGCCTTCGAGACGGTGCTGAATACCGTGAGCTTCTCCCGTGGCCTGTTCGGGCTGCGGCCGGATCCCGGGCATATCGAGCGGATCCTCCGGGCGCTGTCCCTCTGGGACAAGCGCGACAGCCGGCTGATGACCCTGTCGGGCGGCATGAAGCGGCGGGTGCTCATCGCCAAGGCGCTGTCGCACGAGCCCCGGGTGCTGTTCCTCGACGAGCCCACGGCGGGCGTCGACGTGGAGCTGCGCCAGGACATGTGGCGCCTCGTGCGCGACCTGCGCCAGCAGGGCGTCACCGTCATCCTCACCACCCACTATATCGAGGAGGCCGAGGAGATGGCTGACCGCATCGGCGTGATCCGCCGGGGCGAGATCATCCTCGTGGAGGAGAAGGCCGCGCTGATGCGCAAGCTCGGGCGCAAGCAGCTGACGCTCCACCTCCAGCAGCCGATCGCCGCGGTACCGCCGGAACTCGCCGATTACGGCCTGGCGCTCGGCGAGGAGGGGACCGAGCTGGTCTACACCTACGACACCCGCGCCGAGCGCACCGGCATCACGGGGCTCCTGACCGGCCTCGCCGCGGCGGGCATCCGATTCAACGACCTCCACACCGAGCAGAGCTCGCTGGAGGACATCTTCGTCGGCCTCGTGCGCGAGGAGAGGGCACAGCCATGAGCGCGGCGTTCAGCATGAACTGGCCGGCGGTCCGGGCCATCTACCTGTTCGAGATGGGCCGCTTCTGGCGCACCGCCGGGCAGAGCATCCTGGCCCCGGTCATCTCGACGACCCTGTACTTCGTGGTGTTCGGCGCGGCGATCGGCTCCCGGGTCTCGGCGGTCGACGATGTGCCCTACGGGCTCTTCATCGTGCCCGGCCTGATCATGCTCTCGCTGCTGACGCAGAGCATCTCCAACGCCTCGTTCGGCATCTACTTCCCGCGCTTCGCCGGCACGATCTACGAGATCCTGTCGGCGCCGATCTCGCCGCTGGAGGTGGTGCTGGGCTTCGTCGGCGCCGCGGCCTCGAAGTCGATCCTGATCGGGCTGATCATCCTGGCCACCTCGGCCCTGTTCGTGCCGCTGCGGATCGACCACCCGCTCTGGATGATCGGGTTCCTGCTGCTCACCGCGGTGACGTTCAGCCTGTTCGGCTTCGTCATCGGCCTGTGGGCGGACGGGTTCGAGAAGCTGCAGCTGGTCCCGCTCCTCGTCGTGACCCCGCTCACCTTCCTGGGCGGCAGCTTCTACGCGATCAGCATGCTGCCGCCGTTCTGGCACGCGGTGAGCCTGCTGAACCCGGTCGTGTACCTGATCAGCGGGTTCCGCTGGGCGTTCTTCGGCAAGGCGGACGTGAACATCGCGGTCAGCCTCGGCATGACCGCGCTGTTCCTGGTGATCTGCCTCGGCCTCGTGACCTACATCTTCCGCACGGGCTACCGGCTGAAGAGCTGAGGCCTCAGGGCTGCGCGGCCAGGAAGGCCAGCACCCCGTCCCGGTGCGGCTTGGCGCCGACCGCCGTGGAGTGGTCCTTGCCCTCGATCTCGAGGGCCCGGGCGTCCGGGATCAGGGCGGCGAGGGCCGGTCCCGAGCCCGCGACCGTGTCGAGGGTCCCGACCGAGACCAGGACCGGCACCTCGATCTGCGCGAGCTCGCCCCGGCTGAGCGTCTGGCGCGAGCCGCGCATGCAGGCGGCGAGCGCCCGCAGGTCGCTCCGGGTCTGCTCGGCGAACATCCGGAAGGCGGCCGCCGTGGGGTTGGGCGCGGGCGTCCCGGCGGGCGCCTCCAGGGCCTCGGCGATGCCGGAGGGCAGGCCCTTGCCCTCGATCAGGTGCATCCCGAGGCCGCCGATCAGGGCCGAGCGCACCCGGTCCGCGTGGTCGAGCGCGAGATGCGCGGTGATCCGCCCGCCCATCGAGTAGCCCATGACGTGGGCGCGCCCGATCCCGAGGTGGTCGAGGAGCCGGACCGCGTCGCCGGCCATGGCCTCGGAGCTGTAGGCGGCCGGATCGTAGAGCTTCTCGCTCTCGCCGTGGCCGCGGTTGTCCAGCGCGATCGCGCGGTAGCCGGCCTGGGTCAGGGCCTTCACCCACTGGGTGTTGACCCAGTTGACCGCGTGGTTCGACGCGAATCCGTGGATCAGCAGGATCGGCTTGCCCGGACCGTCCGCCGGCGGGACGTCGATATAGGCGATCCGCACGCCGTCGGAATTGAAGGTCTCCATGCCGCGCAACCTGTGTTCATCAAGCTCGGCCACGGCTTAGACCACCCGGGCGCGCGGGAGCAACGCGGATCGATCCGCTTGCGGGTCGGAGCGCCGGCTGGCAAACCGCCCCGGTCATGACGGACACGCAGCCCTACGGCACCTACGAACCGTCCGGCCTCGTGGCGGCGATCACCCGCCGCACGAACCGGATCCCGGCCGAGTCCTGGTACGGGCGGCGCCTCGCGCTGTTCCTGCGCCGGATCGCGATCGCGCGCCTCGGGGGCAAGCCCCTCGACGTGACCCGCTACGGCGCGCGGATGCGGCTGCACCCGTACAACAACAACTGCGAGAAGAAGGTGCTCTTCACCCCGCAATTCTTCGATCCGGAGGAGCGGGCGCTGCTGCAGGAGCGCCTGCCGCGGGACTGCGTGTTCCTCGACATCGGCGCCAATGTCGGCGCCTACGCCCTCTGCGTGGCCGCGTTCTCGGGGCCGGGGGCGCGGATCGTCGCCGTCGAGCCGCAGCCGGACGTGTTCGACCGCCTGACCTACAACATCGCCCAGAACCCGTTCCACACCGTCAAGGCGGTCGCCTGCGCGGTGGCCGACAAGGCCGGCGAGCTGACCCTGTTCATCGATCCGCGCAACCGCGGCGAGTCGAGCCTGCGCATCGTCGGCACCAACGAGGGCGCGCGGATCACCGTGCCGGCGGTGACGCTCCTCGACCTGCTGCGCAGCGAGGGCCTCGACCGCGTCGACGCCATCAAGCTCGACGTCGAGGGCGCCGAGGACCTGATCCTCGAGCCGTTCCTCCGCGAGGCGCCGGACGCGCTGCTGCCACGGATCCTGCTGGTCGAGAACGGCACCGGCCAGTGGCAGCTCGACCTGCTGCGGCATCTGGGACGCTACGGCTACCGCGAGATCGCGCGCTCGCGTCTCAACCTGATGTTCGAGCGCGGCGCCGTCAGGCCGGCGTGATCACCGGGATCTCCTCGGCGATGGCGACGCCCTCCGGCGCGACGGCGCAGCGATAGGCGCGGACCGCGACGCCCGCCGCACGCGCCTCGCGGAACGCCCGGTCGAAGGCGGGATCGATGTCCCGGGCGACGTCGAAGGCCTCGGCCCGCATCTGCACGACGATGACCACCAGCGCGCGACCGCCCTCGGCCACGACCTGCGCCAGGTCGCGCATGTGCCGGGCGCTGCGGGCCGCCTTGCAGTCCGGGAACTCGGCCAGGCCCGCCCGCCGCATCAGGTGGCAGTTCTTGACCTCGACGTGGCATGGCCCCGTAGCCGCGCCGCTCGCGAGGAAGTCGACCCGGCTGGCCGCGGCGTAGCGCACCTCGGGCCTCAGCGCGTCGTGGCCGTCGAGCGCCGCGATCGCGCCGGCCTGGAAGGCCTCGGCCACGAGCGCGTTCGGCCGCATCGTGTTGATGCCGACCCACTGCGCCCCGCCGGGGAGGTCGGCCTCCATTAGCTCCCAGGTGAGCGGCAGCTTGCGCGCGGGGTTGCTCGAGCGCGACAGCAGCACGCGCGCGCCCGGCGTATTGAGCCCGAGCATGGCTCCGGGATTGGGGCAGTGAACGGTGACGCGGCCGTCATCGGTGTCGATATCGGCGAGGAAGCGCTTGTAGCGCTGTACGAGCCGTCCCGGCACCAGCGACGCGGCGAACTGCATGGGATCCTCGGGGTTCACGTAGTCGCGGGCCGCGGTCGCGCTATCTGCCTGCAGGACCCGACCGACGCCAGAGTTCCATGAGCCAGCCTTCCGAATCCGTCACCGCCGCGATCCTCGTCATCGGCGACGAGATCCTCTCGGGTCGCACCAAGGACAAGAACATCGGCACCATCGCCGACTTCCTCACCGCCGCCGGGATCGACCTGCGCGAGGTGCGGATCGTGCCCGACGAGGCGGCCATGATCGTCGAGGCGGTCAACGCCCTGCGCGCCCGCTACACCTACCTGTTCACCACCGGCGGGATCGGCCCGACCCACGACGACATCACCGCCGACTGCGTGGCCGAGGCCTTCGGGGTCGGCATCGACGTCGACGAGCGCGCCCGGGCGATGCTGCTCGAGCGGCACAAACCCGAGGATCTCAACGAGGCCCGCCTGCGCATGGCGCGGATCCCGTTCGGGGCCGACCTGATCGCCAATCCCGTCTCGAAGGCACCGGGCTTCCGCATCGGCAACGTCCACGTGATGGCCGGCGTGCCCAGCATCATGCAGGCCATGCTGGACTCGATCGCCCCGACGCTGACGGGCGGCGCCGCGATGCTGTCCGAGACGATCGAGGCGGCCGGCCTCCCGGAGGGCAGCTACGCGGGCGGCCTCGGCGAGATCGCGAGGGCGCGGCAAGCCGTCTCCATCGGCTCGTACCCGGCGATCACGCCGGAGGGCTTCCGCAACCGGATCGTCGTGCGCAGCCGGGACCCGGAGGCCCTCGCCGAGGCGCGCGGCGCCGTCGAGGCCCTGCTGGCGCGGCTCTCGGCCTGACTCGTCCCGTCCGATCGATCGTGTTGCGTAGCGGAGCTGTCGGATGGTGCGGGATAGGGACAAGCGGGCCGACCCCGAGACGCGCCGGGACGAACTGCTGAAGGAAGTCTCCGAGATCGGCCGGCCCGACGCCTACGTCCTGCACGAGGTCATCCGGCTCGAGGGCGACGAGGAGCTGCGCCGCCACGGCCTCGCGCTGTTCCTCTCGGCCTTCGCGGCCGGGCTCAGCATCGCCCTGTCGCTGATCGTGCCGGGCGTGCTGCGAAGCCATCTCCCGGAGACGGACTGGGCCAAGATCGTCGGCTCGATGGGCTACGCGGTCGGGTTCCTGGTCGTCGTCCTCGGGCGCCAGCAGCTCTTCACCGAGAACACCATCACGCCGATCCTGCCGCTCCTGCACGACCGCTCCGTGAAGACGGCGCTCCGCGTCGTCAGGCTCTGGACGATCGTGCTGTCGGGCAACATCCTGGGCACGCTCGCGATCGCGACGGTGCTGGCCTATTCGGGCGCCTTCGAGCCGCCGGTCCTCAGGGCCTTCGCGGAGATCAGCCACGACGCCATCGCGCACGGGTTCTGGGCGACCTTCGTCAAGGCCGTCTTCGCCGGATGGATGATCGCCCTGATGGTCTGGTTCCTGCCGGCCACCGCCAGCGCGGCGCCGTTCGTGATCCTCCTGATGACGTGGCTGGTCGCGCTCTGCAGCCTCGCCCACATCGTGGCCGGCTCCGTCGAGGCCTTCTACCTCGTGGTCACGGGTGCCGCGTCGCTGCACGATTACGCGGTGAAGTTCTTCCTGCCGACGCTGCTCGGCAACACGTTCGGCGGCGTGGCGCTGGTGGCGGTGCTGAACTACGGGCAGGTCGCCCCCGAGGTCGAGGAGACCAAGGCGGTCGAGGGCGAGCGTCCGGACTGAGACCGAGATCTTGGGCCGAGGACCGGGCAGCCGGGCGGCACCGCGCGTCGCCCGCGACGCCGGATACGCGCCGACCGCCTCAGTCGAGCCGCACCGGCGGGCTGATCAAGTGGTCGAGATCGTCGAGGACCCACGTCATCGTCCCGCGCAGCGGCCCGTAGAGCCCGATCTGGTGCTGCCGGTAGAGGAGGTCGTGCGTCAGCCGCGCCGAGAGCCCGTTCAGGCGCCCGCCGCCGAACGTGTAGCGGCCGAGCGTGCCCCAGCCGTTGAAATCCGCGAGCGAGACGATCGCGCCCTTCTCGGCGTAGTGGAACGGAGGCAGGTCCGCGTCGGGCGCATCCCCGCGGGCCAGCGCGCGGCCGAGATGGCGCGCGAGATGCTGCGCCTGCTGGCGTGCGGCCTGCGCGGTTGCCGGAACGGGGTGGCCGGTCCGGGAGTCGGTGAGGCTGGCGCAGTCGCCGAGGGCGATGATGGCCGGATCCCGGGTCGTTCGCAGGTCCGGGCGGACGACGAGCTGCCCGGCCCGCGAGCGCTCCAGGCCGTCGAGGCCGGCGAGCACGTCCGGCGCCTTGACGCCGGCGGCCCAGACCTTCAGCCCGGCCGGGATGCGGCGGCCGTCCTTCAGGATGAACCCGTCCGCGTCCGCGGCCGTCACCGTCGCGCCGGTCCGGACCTCCACGTCGAGATCCGACAGGGTGCGGGCGGCGGCGCGCGACACCTTTTCGGGGAAGGCCGGCAACAGGCGCGGCCCGCTCTCGATCAGCGTCAGGCGCAGGCGCCCCGGCAGGTCGGGCGAGCCGTAGGCCGCGAAGAGGTTGATGGCGTGCTTGAGCTCGGCGGCCAGCTCGACGCCGGTCGCACCGCCGCCCACGATGGCGATCTCCAGCAGGCCGCCGCCGTCGAGCCGGGCCAGGAGATGGCACCGCAGCTGTTCGTGGAAGTGCTCGGCCTCGGTCAGGTCGTCGATGGTCAGGCAATGCTCGGCCACGCCCGGCGTGCCGAAATCGTTGGCGCGGCTGCCGATGGCGAGCACCAGCAGGTCGTAGGCGCGCTCCACTTCCGGAACCCCCTCCGCGGCCTCGACCGCGAGCCGGACGCGCCTGGCCGCCCGGTCGATGCCCACGAGGGCGCCGGGCTGGAATCGGAAGCCGTTGCGGCGCGCCTGGGCGAAGAGATCCACCTTCTGCCGGTCGGCCCGGGCCGTACCCGCCGCGAAGGTGTGCAGCATCGGCTTCCAGACGTGCGAGAGGCTGCGATCGGCGAGGGTGACGTCGGCCCGGCCGCCGCGTCCGAGGCTGGTCGCCACCTCGATCCCGGCGACGCCGCCGCCGACGATCACGATCCGTGGTCTCTCCGCCATGACGTCTCCGCATCCTCACGGGTCGGGAACGCCGGTCACGGCCTCGATGTTCGCCGCGGCGCGCGCCGATCCCGCCCGGCGTCGGAAGCGCGTCCTGCGCGGCCCGTCCCCCGATCCCGCGCCGGGCGGGATCGCGTCGGCCGACAGGGGCCGTCGACCATGAAAAAAGCCGCCCGGAGGCGGCTTTCGTGAACGTCGCGCTGCCGCGTCCGGATCAGGAGCGCATGCGGGTCCGCACCTCGCCGAGGCTCGCGCGGATCAGGTTCTGGGCGGCGTCACCCTGCATCCGCTCGCGCAGGATCGTCTCCGAGACCTTCACGGCGGCCTCCGCGGCGGCGGCGCGGACCTGAGCCTCGGCCTGGGCTTCCGCCTGGGCGATCTTCGTCTCGGCGGCCTTGGTGCGGCGGGCGAGGAAATCGTCCAGCTTGCGGTGGCCTTCCTCGGCGGCGCGCTGGGCCTCCTCGCGGGCACCGGCGACGATCGACTCGGCCTCCTTCTCGGCCTCGGCGCGGCGGCGCTTGTAGTCGGCCAGCACGGCGGCGGCCTCCTCGCGCAGGCGCTTGGCCTCGTCGAGCTCGTGGCGGACGCGGTTGGCGCGCCCGTCCAGGCCCTTGAGCATCGTCGAGAAGGCGCCGGCCTTCCAGGCGATGCCCATGAAGATGACGAACGCGACGGCGACCCAGAATTCGGCTTCGAGCAGCATCGTGGGATCCCGTCAGTGTGCGGTGGCGTCGAGGGCGCGGTCGAGGCTCGTCCGGTCCGGGGCCTGCCCGGTCAGACGCTCGACGATGGCCGACGCGGCCTCACCCGCGATCGAGCGGACGTTGCCCATGGCGGCCTCGGTCCGCGTGCGGATCGTCGCCTCGGAGGCGGAGAGCTTGGCGTTCAGCTCGTCCTCCAGCGCCTTGCGCTTGGTCTCGGCCTCAGCGGCCAGTTCGTTCCGGGTGGTCTGCGCGATGTCGCGCGCCTTGCCCTGGGCGTCCCGGAGGGCGGTCTCGAAGGCCACGCCGGCGGCATCCGCCTCGGCCTTCATCGCCTGCGCCTGGTCCAGGTCGGCACGCAGGCGCTCGGCGCGGGCGTGCAGGATCGACTGGATCCGCGGCAGCGCGATCTTGTCCATCAGGTAGTAGAGGAGGCCGAAGGCCAGGGCGAGCCAGATCAGCTGCGCCAGGAAGCCCGAGGTCTCGAAGGGCGGGAAGGCGCCGGAATGCGCTTCCGTATGCTCGACATGGCCCGGCACGACCTGCGTGTCGGCGCCCGGGGGCGGCGTGGTGAGGGGATTGGGCTGCGCCATGAGACCGCTACACTGACACCGTTCGCTGAGGCCACCGCCGGCGCGGTGACGGACGAAGGCGGACGCCCCGTCGCGGGAGCGTCCACCCGTTCATCGGGCCGGGGCCCGGGAGGAGACCGCGGGGACCGCGGCCTCCGGCGCCGATCAGACGGCGAAGAGCAGCAGCAGCGCGATCAGCAGCGAGAAGATGCCGAGCGCCTCGGTGAGGGCGAAGCCCAGGAGCAGGGTGGCGCGCTGGCCGTCGGCCGCGGACGGGTTGCGAAGGGCGCCGGCGAGGAACTGACCGAACAGGTTGCCGAGGCCGATGCCCGCACCCGCCATGCCGAGGCAGGCGAGGCCGGCGCCGATGTACTTCGCAGCGACGGGATCCATGGTAACTCCTGAGGTCTCTTCAGATCGAAACGTGCGGTGACGTTTGCGGCGGGTGGAGCCGGCCGATCAGTGGCCGGGGTGAAGGGCGTCGTTGAGGTAGATCGCCGTCAGCGTCGCGAAGACGTAGGCCTGAAGCGCCGCAACGAGGAACTCGAGAGCGGTCAGCGCGATCGTCAGGAACAGCGGGAGCGGCGATAGCACGCTCCAGGCGCCCGCGAGAAGGAGCTGGACCACGAAGAACGCGAAGATCTTCATCGCGATGTGGCCGGCCAGCATGTTGGCGAACAGACGGACCGACAGGCTGATCGGGCGCGAGATGAACGAGATCACCTCGATCGGGACCAGGATCGCGAGGAGCGGCTTCGGCACGCCCGACGGCACGAACAGGCCGAAGAAGTGGGTGCCGTGCTTCATCACGCCGAAGATCACCACGGTGGAGATCACCAGCGCGGCGAGGCCGAAGGTGATGATCAGGTGGCTGGTCACCGCGAAGGCGTAGGGGATCATGCCGAACAGGTTCAGGACGAGCACGAACATGAACAGCGAGAACACGAGCGGCATGAACCGCTTGCCGCCGTCGCCCGTCGCCTGGTGCACGGTGTCGGCGATGAATTCGTAGAAGATCTCGGCCAGCGACTGCATGCGGCCCGGAACGACCGAGCGGGACGCGGTCGCGACGATGGTGATGAGCGCGATCACGCCGACGGCGGCGAACATGTAGAGGGCCGACTGCGTGAACGCGAGCTGCTGGTGGCCGATATGGCCCAGCGACACGAGCGGCTTCAGCTCGAACTGATGGATCGGGTCGATCGTGACCGCCATTCCCGCTTCCGCCCTTCTTGTCCGGCGCGCCGACGGGTGTCGGCCGCCCCACATTCCCCACTGACCGGCGCGCCTTATGGCTCCTGCCGATCGCGCCGTCCCGGACGCGCGCCGGCGAAACCCGACGCCCGCATCACGTTGTAGACCCCCGCGACGAACCCCAGCATCAGGAGGACGATCAGGCCCCAGGGCTTCGTCCCGAAGACATGATCGACGATCCAGCCGAGTATGCCCCCCGCGATCACGCCCGCGACGAACTCCGTGGAGAGCGTCATGGCCTGGCCCAGCGAGGATGGCCCGCCGTCCCGAGGGCGCGTGGAATGACCGGGAGCAGCCTGCGGCCGCTTCCGTTCGATCTGCGTCTCGAGACGTCTGAGCCTCGCGGAGAGTTCGCTGTCCGTCGGCGTCTGCTCGGTCCCTCTCCCGTCCCTCGGATCGTCGCCGTTCACGGCTCAAAACTCATCGGGCGGGAGGCTGTGGAACCGGCTGGACACCCCCAGCAAGCGGGGCGCACCATAGTTTCGCCTATCTTGAGTGTCAAGGCGAACCCCATACACCGTAAGTAATTGATTTTAGTTTGGTATTCCAACTTTGTGCGATGCGCCGGAGCCGCGCCGCGCGCGAGGCCCCGGCGGGTCGATCAGGCGCCGATGATCGGCTTGATCACCTTCTCCATACCCTCGACGGTCATCTCGCCGGTGTAGCGCTCGCCGTTGATGAAGAAGGTCGGGGTCGAATCCACCTTGAAGACGTCGAGGCCGCGCTGCTTCACGGCGTTGACCGCGCTGTAGATCTTCTGGTCCTTCAGGCAGGCCTCGAAGGTCTGCTTGTTGTAGCCCGCCTGCCGGAGCATCTGCTCCAGCGCGTCCACGGGCTTCGGCGTGAAGGCCCAGGCCGCCTGCTGATCGAACAGCAGGTCGGTGATCGGGTAGTACTTGGCATCGCCCTGGCAGCGCGCCAGCATGAAGGCCGCCGTCGCCAGCGGGTCGAGGGGGAATTCGCGGAGCGTGAACCGCACCTTGCCGGTGTCGATGTAGCGCTCCTTCAGGGTCGGCCACGTGGTCCGGTGGAAGGCCGCGCAGTGCGAGCAGGTCATCGAGGCGTACTCGATGATCGTGCACTTGGCGTCCGCCGGGCCGAGCCAGACATCGCCGAGGGGTCCCGGCTGCAGCAGGGCCGCCATCTCGGAATTCTGCGCCCGGGCGGGACGTCCGAGATACGGCAGGGCGAGGCCGGCGCCGAGGGCGAGGCCGGAGAACTTGAGAGCGTCGCGTCGCGTCGTCATCGGGCAGGCTCCGCCGGATTGATCAGTCGTGGCGTCCGGATGCCGGTACTCGGGCGCGACCGTCCTGGCAAGGTGACCGAATCGACCGTTCACCGCTCCGGGCGCGTCGCCACGGCGGCGGTGCCGAGGCGGTCGAGGGCCGCGCGCAGGCCGTCATCGGCGATTCCCGCCACGGCGCGCTGGACCTCGACGGCGGCGGCCGGATCGACCCGCGCGCGGGCGGGCGCCCGGCCGGCGCGCCCGACCCGGTCCTGCTGCAGCACGATCCGGGAGACGCAGGCCCAGCCGTAATGGGCGTTGATCCGCTGGATCACCACCGGCGCGAGATGCTGCAACTCGAGCGCGAAGACACCCTCGACGCGCACGACCAGCGTGCCGGATTCGGGCGCGGCGGACTCGCTCCGGCGGCGCTTCGGCCATTCCAGCTTGGACGGGCGGCAGTAGCGGGCCAGCCGCTCGCCGACGATCTCCGGCCACGCGGCCAGGATGTCGGTCGAGGCGAAGCCCTGCGCCGCGAAGGCCGGCCCGATGCAACTCTCGATCAGTTCGGCCAGCGGTTTGACGCGCGCCATGGTGGTTCCGGCCCCGTGGATCCGCGAAGGTTAGCGCAGGATGGTTGACGAAGGGAGCGCGCGCCGGCGCTTTCGCCGCCCTATGATCGCCGCGGCGCTCCGGCTATGCAGCGCGACCCCTGTCGACCTGCCCATGCCGCCTCGCCCAGCCACGGATCCTGAAGCCGGTCCCGGACCGCGCGCCGACGACCTGCTCGCCTGGTACGACCGGCATCGGCGGGTGCTGCCCTGGCGGGCGCTCGCCGGCGCGGTCCCCGATCCCTACCGGGTCTGGCTGTCCGAGGTGATGCTGCAGCAGACCACCATCGCGGCGGTGCGGCCGTATTTCGAGCGCTTCCTGACGCGCTTCCCCGACATCTTCGCCCTGGCCGAGGCCCCCGAGGAGGCGGTGATGTCGGCCTGGGCCGGCCTCGGCTACTACTCCCGCGCGCGCAATCTGCACGCCTGCGCGAAGGCGGTCGCGGCGGCCGGCGGCCGCTTCCCTGATACCGCCGAGGGCCTGCGCAAGCTCCCGGGAATCGGCGCCTACACGGCCGGCGCGATCGCCGCGATCGCGTTCGACCGGCCGGAGGCCGCCGTCGACGGCAATGTCGAGCGGGTCCTGAGCCGGGCCTACGCGGTGGAGGCCCCGCTCCCGGGCAGCCGGCCGGAGATCCGCCGCCTGACGCAGGCGCTCGTCCCGCAGCAGCGGCCGGGCGACTTCGCCCAGGCGCTCATGGACCTCGGCGCGACGATCTGCACGCCCAAGCGCCCCGCCTGCGCGCTCTGCCCGTGGATGCGGCCCTGCCGGGCGCGGTCGCTGGGCACGCAGGAGACCTTCCCGCGCAAGATCAGGGTCGCCAAGGGTGCGCTCCGCCGCGGCGCCGCCTTCGTGGCGATCCGCAGCGGCGACGAGGCGGTGCTGCTGCGGACCCGCGCCCCCGAGGGGCTGCTCGGCAACATGGCCGAGCCGCCGGTCAGCGCCTGGGAGCCGGATTACGACGTGGCCGCCGCCCTGCTGGACGCGCCCCTCGACGCGCGGTGGAAGCGGCTCCCGGGCCTCGTCCGCCACGGCTTCACGCATTTTCCCCTGGAGCTGACGGTGTTCGTGGCCCGCGTCGCGCTGGCGACGCCGGCTCCGGCCGGCATGCGCTTCACGCCGCGCGGCGCCCTCGCGGACGAACCGCTGCCCGGCCTCATGCGCAAGGTCCTGGCGCACGCCTTCGACCCGAAGCCGGAGCCCGAGAAGAAGCCGCGCGGGCGCCCGAGGAAGGAACCGCCGCCGATGCCGCTGCTGGCGGCGATGGAGCCACCGGTCTCGATGCCGGATCCGGACCCGCGCCCGCGCGTGCGCGCCGTCCCGAAGCCGCAGCCGAAGGCGGCGCCGGTGCCGCCGCAGGAGACGGACGAACTGTTCGACGGGGAGGTCGAGCCATCGCCCGCACCGGCGCGGGCCCGGTCATCGCCGCGGCGGCCGGGGCCGGCCCGGAAGCGGTAGCCGACCGTCATCGCGAGCGCAGCGAAGCGACCCAGGGCAGCGCGACATCTGTCTGCGTGCCGCTGCTGGTCTGCTTCGCTCCGCTCGCAAAGACGGTGTGCTGGCTCAGCCGTTGGCCATCGCCTGCCGGAGACCGGCCCGGTAGCTGTCGATCACCACCGGCTTGCCGCCGCGCTCCACGTGCCAGAACGTCCAGCCGTTGCAGGCCGGCAGGCCCTGCACGAGCGCGCCGATCTTGTGGATCGAGCCGATGACGAGGCCGTTGTCGAGCTGGCCGTCCGGGCGCACCGTGGCGCGGAACCGGCGGCGCTCGTCGGTCACGGTCTCGCCGGGGCGGATGTGGCCCGCCTCGATCACCGACAGGAACGGCACCCGCGGCTCGGCGCGCTTGGTCGGTGCCACCATGAGGGCGGCCCTCGACAGGGTCTCCACGGCGGCGATCCGCTCCCGGGCCGCCTCGGCGTAGGTCGCCTCGCGCTCGATGCCGATGAAGCGGCGGCCGAGGCGCTTGGCGACGGCGCCGGTCGTGCCGGTGCCGAAGAACGGGTCGAGCACCACGTCGCCGGGATTGGTCGCCGCGAGCAGCGTCCGGGCGAGCAGAGCCTCTGGCTTCTGGGTCGGGTGGACCTTGCGGCCCTCCGCATCCTTCAGCCGCTCCTCGCCGGTGCAGAGGGGGATGAACCAGTCCGAGCGCATCTGGAGGTCCTCGTTGCCCCCTTTCAGCGCCTCGTAATGGAAGGTGTAGCCCTTCGAGTCGGCCGAGCGCGAGGCCCAGATCAGGGTCTCGTGGGCGTTGGTGAAGCGCTTGCCGCGGAAGTTCGGCATCGGGTTGGCCTTGCGCCAGACGATGTCGTTGAGGATCCAGTAACCGAGATCCTGCAACGCGCTCCCGACCCGGAAGATGTTGTGGTACGACCCGATCACCCAGAGGGTCGCGTTCGGCTTCATCACGCGGCGGCAGGCGGCGAGCCAGTCCCGGGTGAAGGTGTCGTAGGCCTCGAAGGTCGCGAACTTGTCCCAGTCGTCGTCGACCGCGTCGACGCGGCTCTGGTCCGGGCGCAGGAGGCCGGCGTCGCCGAGCTGAAGGTTGTAGGGCGGGTCGGCGAACACGCAGTCGACGCTCGACGCCGGCAAGGCGTTCATGGCCGCGATGCAGTCCCCGACGAGTACCTGGTCGAGGGGCAGAGAACGCTGGGTGGGTACGAGACCCATCCGTGGCGCCGACGCGGGCCGCCCGGCACGCGAGACCTGTTTCCGGGCGACGGCGTCGGCAGCCACGGTACGCGGGGAAGCCATGGCAAACACCGGTTACGCGACTGACCGGCAGACCATGCGCCGGGTACGGTAAAGGTCACGTTGTCGATTTCGCGTCCGGCGCGTCCCGTTCTGGGGCTGCAGATTTTGCCGACCGGGCGCCCGGACAATCCTCCGACAGATTAAGCAACCGTTACCCGGCCGCGCCGCGCCGCCGGGATCGGGCGACAACACTCTATCCCTGCGGGTCGCGCGCGGCCGCGGCAGCCTGTGCTTGGGAAGCAGCCGCGCACGACAATCATCGTCGTGCCAGGGGCGCCGGGCGGGTCGCGCTTCCACCTCAGCGGGACGCAGGGTCACGCTCCGCGCAAGGCTTAAGAATGATGTCCTATTTTGCATCCTCCCCAACGGAGGCGAGCAGTTCTTGCTGAATACGCAGAACCACACGCCAATGCATCACCCGCAACAAGAGCGGAAATAAACTGAAATAAGCCGCCATGTAATGGGGATGACCAGCGCGAAATCGGCCAAAATGTGACCCCGACAGCCAGAAAAAGCCTGCCATATTCCGGCCCGTTTCGGGCACGACTGGCGCCGCCCCGACAAAAACAATGGGAATGCGTCGAGAATGTCGTTCGGTTTCGGTAAGCTCGTTGTCTCGCTTGGAATGCTGTCCACCGTCGTCGGGACCAGCCTCCCGGCCGCCGCCCAGAGCGGAGCGGCCTCCTGGTACGGGAGCGGCCATCGCACCGCCAACGGCGAGCGTTTCAACCCCAACGGACTGACCGCCGCCCATCGCAGCCTGCCGTTCGGCACCCGGGTCCGCGTCGAGAACAAGCGGACCGGCCGCTCGATCGTCGTGCGCATCAACGACCGCGGTCCGTTCGTGCGCGGCCGCATCATCGACCTGTCGCGCGGCTCCGCCCGCGCCCTCGGCATGGGCGGCGTCAGCTACGTGTCGCTGCAGGTCGTGCACTGACCCTTCACCGGCATCGAGCGCCCCGGCGCGCCTCCGCCCCGCGCGGGCGGGGCGGCCTCCGGGGCGTTGTCTGCCGGACCCGGACGCACCATCTGCTGCCGGGTTCAGCTCGGATCACCCGCCCATGCCCAAGCCCCTCATCGTCGACATCCCGCACGACCTCGGCCGCGACGAGGCCAAACGGCGCCTGGAGCACGGCACGGATCAGGCGCGGGCCCTCCTCGCCAAGAGCGGAATCACGGTGGACCAGCTCGCCTGGACGGGCGACCGGCTCGATTTCGGCGTGTCCGCGGTGGCGCAGAAGATCGCCGGCACGATCGACGTGGGCGCGGAGAGCGTGCGCCTCGAGGTGAAGCTGCCGTTCCTCCTCGCCCTGTTCGCCGAGAAGATCCAGAAGGTGGCGAGCAAGGAGGGCAACCTCCTGCTGACGAAGAAGTAGCCCTCCGGAACCGGATCCGCCGCACTCTGTTTCCGCGGGACCGGTGCCGCTGTGCACCACCGGTCTCGCGGAGGATGACGGTGCCCGATTTCACGCTCGCCGACCCGGGGCAGGTCCCCGAGGTGCCGCCGCAGCCGACGCCGGTGCCGGACCGCCCCTACGATCCGCCGCAGGCGCCGACCCAGCCGCCCGGGCCGGAGATCCCCGGGAACACCCCGGCGGAGGCGCCGGGCATCCAGCCGCCCGAGATCCCCGTCAACGATCCGGGCGTGCCCGAGATCAGCCCGCCGACGGGACCGGCCAACCCGATCGCCTGACCGGGCGCCGACCGACGGGGGCGGCTCTGTTTGAACAGGCCGCCCCGCACTGCCATAAGCCGGCCCATGGCCGCTCCCCCGCTTCTCACCCTCCAGGACGTCGCGCTCACCTTCGGCGGCACGCCGCTGATCACGGGCGCGAGCCTCGCCATCGCGCCGGGCGAGCGCACCTGCCTCGTCGGCCGGAACGGGTCGGGGAAGTCGACGCTCATGAAGATCGCCGCGGGCCTCACGGAGCCCGACCGGGGCCGGCGCTTCGTCCAGCCCGGCACGACGATCCGCTACCTCGCACAGGAGCCCGATTTCACGGGCTTCGCCACCACCCTGGATTTCGTCGAGGCCGGCCTGCCGCCGGGCGAATCGACCCACCGTGCCCGCTACCTGCTGGAGAGCCTCGGCCTGACCGGCGCGGAGGATCCGAGCAAGCTCTCCGGCGGAGAGGGGCGCCGCACCGCGCTGGCGCAGGCGCTCGCCCCCGAGCCCGACGTGCTGCTCCTCGACGAGCCCACCAACCATCTCGACCTGCCGGCGATCGAGTGGCTCGAGACCGAGCTGAAGGGCACCCGCGCGGCCCTCGTGCTGATCAGCCACGACCGGCGATTCCTCTCGGCGCTGTCGCGGGCCACGATCTGGCTCGACCGCGGCGAGACCCGCCGGATCGACCAGGGTTTCTCCAGCTTCGAGGCGTGGCGCGACGCCTTCTTCGAGGAGGAGGAGCGGGACCAGCACAAGCTCGACCGCAAGATCGCCGCCGAGGAGCACTGGCTGCGCTACGGCGTCACCGCGCGGCGCAAGCGCAACGTCCGCCGCCTCGGCAACCTGCACGAACTCCGGCAGAACCGCCGCGAGGTGCGCCGCCCCGTGGGCAGCGTCAGCATGCAGGCCTCGGACGCCGAATCTTCCGGGAGCCTCGTCGTCGAGGCCCGGGACATCGCGAAGAGCTACGGCGAGCGCAGGATCGTCGACGGGCTGTCCCTGCGGGTGATGCGGGGCGACCGGCTCGGCATCGTCGGGGCGAACGGCGCGGGCAAGAGCACCCTGATCAACCTGCTGATGGGCCGGCTCGCGCCGGATGCCGGGCAGGTGGTGCTCGGCACCAACCTGCTGCCGGTGGTGCTCGATCAGGCCCGCGCCGTGCTGGAGCCCGGGATGACCGTCACCGACGTGCTGACCGGCGGCCGCGGCGACAGCGTCACGGTGAACGGCCAGAGCCGCCACGTGATCGGCTATCTCAAGGACTTCCTGTTCACGCCCGAGCAGGCGCGCACGCCGGTCTCGGTGCTGTCCGGCGGCGAGCGCAACCGGCTGCTGATCGCCCGCGCCCTGGCCCAGCCGGCCAACCTCCTCGTCCTCGACGAGCCCACCAACGACCTCGACCTCGAGACCCTCGACCTGCTCCAGGAGATGCTGGGCGACTACCAGGGCACGCTGATCCTGGTGAGCCACGACCGCGACTTCCTCGACCGCGTGGCCGGCAGCGTGCTGGTCTCGGAGGGCGTTGGCCGCTGGGTCGAGTATGCCGGCGGCTACAGCGACATGCTGGTCCAGCGCGGCCAGGGCGTCGAGGCGCGGACCGTCGCGCCGAAGGCGAAGGAGTCGCGCGAGCGCGCCGCCGCGCCGGCCGCCCAGCCGTCGGGCAAGCCCAAGCTCGGCTTCAAGGACCAGCACGAATTGAAGACCCTGCCGGCCCGCATCGAGAAGCTGGAGGCGGCGATCGCCCAGCTCCGCACGATCCTCGCCGACCCCGAGCTCTACGCCCGCGACCCCGCCCGGTTCGACAAAGCCTCGACCATGCTGGCCCAGGCCGAGACCGAGCTGTCGCAGGCGGAGGACCGCTGGCTGGAACTGGAGATGCTTCAGGCGGGATGAGACCCGCCGCATCGCGCCGCGAGACGTACCCGACCGGAGACCGCATGACCGCCTATCAGACCCTCGAACAGCGCTTCGCCCGGCTCGCCGCCTTGGAGGGCGCGGCCGGGATCCTCGGGTGGGACGCGCAGACCCTAATGCCGGACGGCGCCGCCGAGGCCCGCGGCGACCAGCTCGCGATCCTCCGCGGGCTCGCCCACGGGATGCTCACCGCCCCCGAGGCCGCCGAGGAGCTGGCGGCAGCCGAGCAGGGCGGGGGCCTCGAGCCCTGGCCCGCCGCCAACCTGCGGGAGATGCGCCGCGCCCAGGCCCACGCCACAGCGGTCCCCCGCGACCTCGTCGAGGCCAGCTCCCGCGCCGTGTCCCGCTCGGAGATGGTCTGGCGCGAGGCGCGGCGCGACGCCGACTTCGGCCGCCTCGAACCCCACCTCGCCGAGGTGCTGCGGCTCCAGCGGGAGATCGGCCAGGCGAAGGGCGCGGCCCTCGGCCTCGATCCCTACGACGCGCTGCTCGACAGCTACGATCCCGGCATGCGCCGGGCGACGATCGACCCACTCTTCGCGGACCTGACCGACTGGCTGCCGGCCCTGATCGCCCGCGCCCGGGAGATCCAGGCGTCCCGGCCGGCACCGCTCCCGCTCGCCGGCCCGTTCGACGTGGCGGTGCAGCGCGACCTCGGCCTGAAGCTGATGGAGGCAGTCGGCTTCGACTTCACCCGCGGCCGGCTCGACATCAGCCTGCACCCGTTCTGCGGCGGCGCCACCGACGACGTGCGGATCACGACGCGCTACGACGCGGCCGATTTCGGCCGGGCGCTGATGGGCGTTCTCCACGAGACCGGGCACGCCCTCTACGAGCAGGGCCGGCCGGCGGCGTGGCGCAACCAGCCGGTCGGCGCGGCGCGGGGGATGAGCCTGCACGAGAGCCAGTCGCTCATCGTCGAGATGCAGGCCTGCCGGAGCCGGGAGTTTTTCACCTTCCTGGCGCCGCTCCTGCAGGCGGCGTTCGGGCGGTCCGGGCCCGAATGGTCGCCGGAGAACCTGCACGCGCTCAACACCCGGGTCGCGCCCGGCTTCATCCGGGTGGATGCCGACGAGGCGACCTACCCGGCCCATATCCTGCTGCGCTACCGGCTGGAGACCGCGATGATCGCGGGCGACCTCGCGGTGCGCGACCTGCCGGGGGCGTTCAACGAGGGCCTGCGCGACCTCCTCGGGCTCACGGTGCCCGACGACCGGGTCGGCTGCCTCCAGGACATCCACTGGCCGAGCGGCGCCTTCGGCTATTTCCCGACCTACACGCTCGGCGCCCTGGCGGCCGCGCAGCTGTTCCGGGCGGCCCGCGCGGCCGAGCCGGCGCTGCCGGGCTGCCTCGCGCAGGGCGATTTCGGCCCCCTGCGGGACTGGCTCCGCACGCATGTCCACGCGGTGGGGAGCCTGCTCGACACCGACGACCTCCTCACCCGCGCCACCGGGAGGAGGCTCGGCACGGCGGCGTTCCGGGCCCATCTGGAGGCGCGCTACCTCGGGGGCGCGGGCGCCTGAGACGCGGTGGCCGGGGAGGGGACGAACGACCCCTCCGCCGGCGACGCCTAGAGCGTCACCACGTCGACGGCGTCGCCGAGCCGGTCGCGAGCGATGTCCGCGACGTGGCGGTGGTGCGTGAACAGGATCGGCTGGACCCGGGCGCCGATCGCCGCGAGCGCATCGAGGCCGTAGCCGGTCCGGGTCTCGTCGAAGGTCGAGAACAGGTCGTCGCCGATGAAGGGGGCCGGCTCGGCGCGGCCGGCGTAATCCTCCAGATAGGCCAGCCGCAGGGCGAGATAGAGCTGGTCGCGGGTGCCCTCGCTCATGCCCTCGATCGCGACCGTGCCGCCGCCGGCGCGCTGCCCGGCGAGCTTCGGCGTGTCGGCCTCGTCGTAGATCTGCGCCAGACCGGAGAACGCGCCGCCGGTGAGAGCCTGTAACAGCGCGCCCGCCCGGGTGACGAGCGGGTCCTGCTGTCCCGCGCGGTGGCGGGCGACCGCCTGTCCGAGCATCAGCCCGGCGAGCCGCAAGACGGCCCAGGAGCGGGAAGCCGCCTGGAGATCCGCCTCCGCGGCCTTGCGCTCCGCGAGGGCCAGCTCGGCGCCGGTGCCGCCCTCGAGCTCCGCCCGCCGCCGCTCCGCCCGGTCGCGGTCCGCGAAGATGACCTGCCCGCGCTCGGCCTGCTCGTCGGCCTCGAGCGACAGCCGCGCCAGCTCCGCCTCGATCGCCTCCGGCGACACGGTCTCCAGGCCGGCGCGCAGCTCGGCCTCCGGAAGCCCGTCGGCCGCGCCCGCGAGCGTACCGCGGAGCCGCAGGCGCTCGGCGCGCAGCGCCTCCCGCGCGCTGAGGCGGCCGAACAGCCGGTCGATCTCCGGCGTCGGTGCCGCAGCGAGGTCCGGCATCACCTCGGCCACCTGCCGGGCGAGCGTCGCCCGCGCCGCGTCGCGCGAGTCGCAGGCGCCGCGATGGGCGGCCTCGGCCTCGTCGCGGCGGCGGTCGAGCTCGGCGCGGCGCGCCTCGCGGGCCTGCGCGGCGACGAGGCGGCCGTGGAGCGATCGGACCGCGCCGGCGGGCGACACCTCCGCGAGGTCGGGCGCCAGGGCCTCGACCAGGGCGGCGGCGTTGGCTCGGAACGCCTCCATGTCCCGGCGGATCCCTGCCGAGCGGCGCTGTAGGGCGGCCCGCTCCGCCAGCCGGTCGGGCACGCTGCGCCACGCCTCCAGCGCGCCCTCGGCCTCCTCCGGACCGGCCGTGCCGTCGAGGCCGAGGGGCAGCAGCGCCGCCTCCCAGTCGGCCCGCCAGGCGGCCCGGCGGGCGGCGGTCTCCGCGAGGCTCGCCTCCAGCCGCGCGACGGACAGTCCGGCCGCGCGCAGCAGGCCGGCGGTCTGCAGGTTGGCCTCCCAGCGGCTCGCCAGGGCGGCGATCCGCGCTTCGAGACCGTCCAGCGCGGCGGCGATCTCGAGGTCCGGCGCGGCGTCGAGACCGGCGCGGGCGCGCAGGTCGGACAACGGCGCCCGCGCGGCCTCGATCCGCGCCAGGAGGCGGTCCGCCTCGATCCGCTGCGCGGCGAGGCGCTGCTCGGCCTCGATCAGGCTCTCCACCTCGGCGAGCCAGGCCGCCATCTCGGCCGGAGGACCGGGCACGAGACCGGCGGGCCGCCACGCCTCGCGCCACGCCGCCTCGCCCGCCGCGATCTCCGCGGCGAGACCGGCGAGGACGTCGTCGGCTCGCGCGGCCTCCGCCTCCTCGGCGGCGAGCCGTTCCAGGTCGGCCGCGTGGGCGGCGACCCGGGCGGCGTCGGACGCGCGCTCGTCCGCGACGCGGTCGGCCTCGAGGAGCGCGCGCTCGAAGGCCGCGACCTCGGCGACGGCGGCCGCCCGGCCGGCCGCGAGGGCGTCGCGCAGCGGCGCGAACGCCGCGTCGCGGGTTGACCGCAGGGCGTCGAGCCGCTCCCGGGTGGCGACGGGCCGGCCGGCCTCGCGCTCGCGCAGCCGCGCCCGGGTGACCGCGACCTGCCGGCGGGCCGCGTCGCACCGGTCGGCGGCCCGTTCGTGCTCGCGGGTCTTCGCCTCGAGGCCCTGACGGTAGCGCGCCACCGTGTCGGGGGCGGGCAGGGGCGTCCGCACGAGGGCGGCGAGGTCGGGCACCGGCGGCGACAGCCGCTCGGCCTGGTTGCGCAGCAGCGCCGCCTCCCGGCGGATCGCGCCGTCGAGGGTGTCGCGGGCGGCGATCCACTCGTGCAGTCGGGCGAGGGGCTTCAGCGCCTCCCGGAGCGGGGTCGGGTCCCGGGCCGCGTCGGCCGCCTCCACCTCGCGGGCGAGGCGTTCCCGCTCGGCGCGGGCGGCGGCGAGGTCGCGGGCGATCTGCTCCTCGGCGGCCGCCAGGGTCCGACCGTCGCGGATCAGCCGCTCGGTCCGCGCCCGCGCGGCGTCCGGGGGCTGGCGGGCCTCGAGCGCGGCGAGGTCGGGCACGCCGATCCGGGCGCGCAGCCGCTCTAGATCCAGGCCGACCTTGTGGGCGTCGCCCTCGATGCGGGGCAGGTCGGTGCCGCCCTTCTCGAACTCCCGGGTGCCGCTGAACGCCGCCAGGATCTCGTCCGCCCGATGGGTCAGCCCCGGCTCGACCGGCACCGATTCGGCCTCGCCGCGGGCCCGGTCGCGCGCGGTTTCGGCCCGCTCCGCCTCGGCGTCCGCGGCGCGGCACGCGTCCAGGGCCGCCCCGAGGCGGGCGATCCAGGCGGGATCCGCGTCGACGAGGTCGGTCTCGGCGGCGATGCGCCGCTCCAGCGCGTCGATCTCGGCGATGATCGGGCGGACGCGCTTGAACCGTTCCAGCCGGGCGCGCGCGACCGCCCCGGCCTTCTGCTCGGACCGGAGCGCCTCGAGCTGCGCGGCCGCCGCGGCGATCTCGTCGTTCAGGGCGCGCCAGTCGCCGGCGCGCAGGCCCCGCTCGCGGATCGCCCGCCGGGCCGTCTCGTGGCGCTCCAGCGCCTGGTAGAAGGTCCGGTGCTTGGCCTGGCGCGGGGCGAAGATGGCGTCGGCCTCCGCGTCGAGCGTCGTCTGCAGCTCCGTGAGGCCGCGCAGGCCCGAGCCCGCCGCGAACAGGCTTGCGCCGACCTCGCCCTCCACGTCGACCATCTCGCGGCCCCCGGCCCGGAGGCTCGCCGCGTCGAGTCCGAAGGCCCGGCAGAACACCGTCCGGGACAGGCCACCGAGGCACGGGGCCAGCGCGTCGTCGGCGAGCGGCGCGTCGTCGGCGTCGATGAGGGTGCGGCTGTTGCCCTTCCGGCGGCGGAAGGACAGCCGGCGTCCGTCGGCGGCGGCGATCTCCGCGCCGAGGCGCAGCTGCGGCATGTCGTGCAGGAAGGCGTAGGGCGTCGTCTTCCCGAAGCCGAACAGCAGGTCGGTGACCGCCGCCAGCGCGGTGCTCTTGCCGGCCTCGTTGGCGCCCAGCACCACGTGCAGGCGCGCGTCGGGCCGGAACGCGACGGTGCGGTCCGTGAAGGCGCCGTAGCGCTCCAGGGCGAGGCGGATCAGGCGCATCGGGGGTCCATGGGTGCGCGCCTCAGCAGTGCCGGCCGCCGAGGCGTCCGAGGACGAGGGCCTCGGCCTCGGCGCAGAGCGCGTCGAACTCCGCGTCGAGGTCGGCCTCGGCGGCGGCCGTCCCCGGCATCCGGGCGCCGATCTCGGCCAGCGCCGCCTTCGCCCGGGCGCGGAACTCGGGGTCGCGGTCGAGGTCGGCGAGCAGGGCCGCGGGGTCGATGGCGGCGCCGGTCGGCTCCGCCGCGGCGCGCGGGCGGCGGGTCTCGATCTTCAGGCGCTCCAGCCAGATGTCCTCGTGCAGCCGGTGCGCGGCCGCCTGGATCTCGGCCGTCAGGGACTCGCGATCGGCCGCGAGGGCGTCGTGGGCCCGGGTCGTCCCGGCGAGGTGGACGCGGACCAGGAGCAGCCGGCGCGCCGCGATCCCGGCCAGGGGCCTCAGCGCCGCCTCGACGGCCTCGACGGCGCCGCGCGCGTCGGCCACCGCCGCGAGGTCGACCGTTATCTGCTCGAATCGCGCCCGGTCGAGGGGCAGGCGGCTGACGCCGGTCACCCGCCCGTCGGCGACGTCGACCACGACGGCGCCCTTCTCGCCGCACTCGCGCACGCTCCGGCCCTGGAGATTGCCGGGGAACACGATCCAGGGATCCCGGGACAGCTCCGCGTACTCGTGGATGTGGCCCAGCGCCCAGTACTCGTAGCCCCGGGCCGCGAGGTCGGCGACCGAGCAGGGGGCGTAGGTCTCGTGGGCGGCGTGGCCGGTGCAGGAGGTGTGCAGGACCCCGAGGTTGAACCAGCCCGGCACGGCGGCCGGGTAGGTGAGCGCGAGGTTCTCCTCCACGGCCCGGCCCTGGAAGCTGCGGCCGTGGACCGCGACGCGGAGCGCGTCGAGGCGCAGGGTGCCGGCGCGGGCGGTCGGGAAGACGTGGACGGAGGCCGGCAGCGTGATCGAGCGCGTGATGACGCTCTCGGCGTCGTGGTTGCCGCGCACGAGGATCGTCGGGATGCCGGCGCGGTCGAGGCGCGCGACCTGCCGGGCGAAGAACAGGCCGATCGTGGTGTCGGCCCAGTCGCCGTCGTAGACGTCGCCCGCGACAACCACGAAGGCGACCGACCGCTCGATCGCCTGGGTCACCAGATCCTCGAAGGCCTGCCGGCTCGCCGCGGCGAGGCGCCGGGCCAGATCCGCGTCGCGCGCAGCGAGGCCCGACAGCGGGCTGCCGAGGTGCAGGTCGGCGGCATGGATGAAGCTGAACGCCGTCATGGCCTCCGGACGGGATCGGTGGGATGGCGGTGCGCGGCGGTTCTCGGAGCGGCCGGCGTCGCCATGCCGGCTCTTAGGCCGCCGACCGGGTCGGCCTCAAGCGTCGCCCGGCGATGGGCTGTGGGGCGCCCAGGTCGGACCGCGCCGGCGCCGACCGCGGCGCGCCCGGGCCCGGCGCGAAAGCGGTCGAACGTCCCGGCTCCGGGCGCGTTAGAGCGTGGCGGTGGCGGGAGCGCCGCGCGTTGAGGTACGAGACCGGCCCGATGAATCCTGCTGCACGCCCGGCCCGCTCCACCCCCGCACCGTCGCCCGTCACGCCGATCCGCCCCGCCGAGCGGCCGCACCAGCCCTTCAAGATCGTGAGCTGGAACCTGCTGCGGCGCACCGGCGCGGCGGTGGACGACGTCGCCGCCCTCGTCGCGCAGGAGAAGCCCGACCTGCTGCTGATGCAGGAGGCGACCCGCGCCATCGGCTTCCTGCTGGACCGGATCGGCGGCCACTACGCCTGGGCGCCCCTACCGGGCCGGATTCACGGGCTCGCCATGTGGAGCCCGAAGCCCTGGGCGGCGCCGCCCCGGGTCATCGCGCTCCCCTCCGGCGCCCTCGTGCACCGGGTCTGCCAGATCCTCGATCTCGGCGAGTTCGGCGTGGCCAACGTCCACCTGTCGCACGGACAGATGCTGAACCGGCGCCAGCTGCGGCGCATCGTCAGCGAGCTGCCGCCGCGGGCGGCCGTGCTCGGCGACTACAATATCGTCGGCCCGGCGCTGATCCCGGGCTTCCGCGACGTCGGACCGCGGCAATCGACCCACGCGATGGTCGAGGTGCTGCCGCTGCGGCTCGACCGCTGCCTCGCCCGCGGGCTCGTCTGCCACGCGCACGCGGTGCTGCCGCGGGGACGCTCCGATCACCGGCCGATCGTCGTCCATCTCGGCCCGGCGCCGGAGGCGCACGCCCCCGCCCGGTTCAAAGGTATGGCAGCAGCAGTCGCACGCCTGCGTCGCGCAGACGGATCGGCAGGCCGCGCGCGGCGAGATCCTCCCGGCTGAGCCGCGCCTCCATCTTGCCGCGCATGAACCGGTCGAGGTCGGCGGCGAGGTCGGCGTCGATGATCTCGACGTTCAGCTCGAAATTGAGCCGGAAGCTGCGCATGTCCCAGTTGGCGCTGCCGACGAAGCACCAGATGTCGTCGACCACCATCGCCTTGGAATGGTCGAAAGGCGGCTCGTCAAGCCAGACGTTCACGCCGGCCCGCAGCAGCGGGTCGAGATGCGCCCGGGTCGCCCAGTCGATGTAGGGGTGGTCGCTGACCCGCGGGATGATCACGTCGACGGTGATGCCCCGGGTCGCGGCCTGGGCGAGGGCGCCGGTCACCAGCTCGTCGGGCAGGAAGTAGGGCGTCACGAAGCGCACCGACCGGCGCGCGCAGGCGAGCGCCTGGAGGATGACCTGCTCGATCTTCTCGACGTCCGCGTCCGGGCCGGAGGTCACCGCCCGGGCGACGCTCGGTCCGCAGGGCTCGAGGTCGACGAACCACGGGGGGCCGTCGAGGATCTCGCCGTCCACGAAGGCCCAGTCGGCCGCGAACGCGGCGGCGAGCTGCTCGACCACGGGGCCGGTCAGGCGGAAATGCGTGTCCCGGATCGGGTGCTCGGGCTTCAGGGCGACGCGGTTCGGGTGCGAGATGTTGAGGCCGCCCGTGAAGGCGATCCGGCCGTCGACGATCAGCAGCTTCTTGTGCGAGCGCAGATTGAGGAACGGCATCCGCCAGGGGAGGGCGGAGTGCATGAACAGGGCGGCCGGCACCCCGGCGGCCGTCAGGCGGTGGTAGACCGGCGCGCGGAAATAGCCGCCGCCGATCCCGTCGATGATGACGCGGACCTGCACGCCCCGGGCCTTCGCCTCCACGAGGGCGTCGCAGAATTCGCGGCCGGTGGCGTCGTCCCGGAAGATGTAGCTCGACAGGCCGATGCTGGACCGCGCCTCGCGGATCGCCGCCAGCATCTGCGGATAGCCGGCGTCGCCGTTGCGGAACATCTGCACGGTGTTGCCCGCGAAGGCCGGCAGGCTCGTGATCCGCCGGATCGCCCGGTCGAGGGGCCAGAGCGCCTCCGGCACCACGGCGTCGTCGGTGTCGGGCAGCTGCGTCGCGTCGGACGGCTTGGTCCGCAGCCGCCGCGCGCGGCGCGAGACCCGGTTGATGCCGAAGGTCAGGTACAGGGCGGTGCCGAAGATCGGCGACAGCCACGCGAGCCCGATCCAGCCCACCGCCACGCTGACCCGGCGCTTGCGCAGCAGGGCGTGCAGGGTGACGCCGATCGCCAGCGCGAAGCCGATCAGGGCCTCGACATCCGACCGCATCAGGGCGGTCGACTGGACCCAGCGGGTGATCGCGTTTTCCAAGGTGAGGCTATCCGGGTTCGCGTCGGGAGGCGCCGGATCGACCTGAAGCGCATGCGGCGGGCGGATTAATCCGCCGGCTTGGCCGGATGCGCAATGGGCGCGGCGGCCTTGGCGGCCGCGGGCCGCTCGCAGCGATAGGGTCCGCTGCCGTCGAGGGCCCCGTACAGGACCCGGCCGCCGGAGGCGATGCAGCGCGCCTTGGCCTCGGCATAGGGCCGGTGGAAGCTCCAGATGGTGATCATCGGCCCGATCGTCGCGAGGCAGACGCCGCCGAAAATCACGGCGGCCGCCCAGGTCGCGCCGTTGCGATTGGGCCGCGGGGGCCGCGGCGGCGGCATCGTGCCGTAGAAGGACAGCGTCAGACCGAGCAGGTCGAGGGTGCTCATCAGCCGTTCCGCGTGGCGGCGCCGAGCCCGGCAGGGTCGGACAGGCCCCTCATCCTAGGGCAGGGCGGCGCCATCACCTATGCGCGTCGCGCCGGAGGGCCTGCGTCGTATCGCGCCAGTGCGCGGACCGGGACGCCGGCTCACGGCTCCCAGCGGGGCGGCCGCTTGCCCAGGAAGGCGTCGATCCCCTCCTGCGCGTCGGCCATCATCATGTTCCGGGTCATGACCTCGGCGGTGTAGCCGTAGGCGTCCTCCAGGCCCATCTCGATCTGCCGGCCGAACGCCTCCTTGCCGATCGCCAGGACGCGCCGGGCCTTCCCGGCGATCCGGGCCGCCAGGGCGCCCACCGCCGCGTCGAGCTCCGCCTCCGGCACGACGCGGTTGACCAGCCCGATCCGCAGGGCCTCCGCGGCGTCGATCGGCTCGCCGACCAGCAGCATCTCCAGGGCGGCCTTGCGCGATACGGCGCGTGACAGGGCGACCATCGGGGTCGAGCAGAACAGGCCGATCTGCACCCCCGGCGTGGCGAAGCGGGCGGTCTCGGCGCACACGGCGAGATCGCAGGTGGCCACGAGTTGGCACCCGGCGGCGGTGGCGATCCCGTGGACGCGGGCGATCACCGGCTGCGGAAGGCGCGTGAGGCTCAGCATCAGCCGGGCGCAGGTGCGGAACACCGCCTCGGTCGCCTCGCGGGACGGATCGGCGCGCATCTCCTTGAGATCGTGCCCGGCGCAGAAGGCGGGGCCGGCCCCCTGCAGAATCACCACCCGCACGGACGGATCCGCGCGGATCGCGTCGAGCTGCTCCTGGAGCGCGCCCATCAGGGCCATCGACAGGGCGTTGCGGGCCTGCGGCCGGTTCAGCGTCAGCGTCGCGACCCCGTCGGCATCGCTGCGCAACAGCACCGGCGCCTCCGGGCTGGCGGCGTGGGCCGTGGCAAGGGCTGCGGTCATGGCGGCGTCTCCCGGCGCCGGCCTCCCTGGCACGGGGCCGGTCGCGTCGCCGGACGGTAGCACGCAGGGTTCAGGTCCGCGACGGTGCCGCGGCCCGCGATCCGCGATGCGGCGGTTGTCAGGCGTGCTCGGCCAGGGCGAGGTCGAGGCTCGCGTAGTCGGCGCCCGGACCGTTCCACCACACCGCCGGATAGGCGGTGAGCCGGCCCATCACGCCGGCATAGGCGTCGGCGAGCGCGGTATCGACCACGACCAGCCCGGCGCCCGACTGCGCGAGGCTTTCCGCCAGCGCCGCGTCGCGGCCGGCGCAGTCGAGGCAGACCACGCGCAGCCCGAGGCGGGTGAGGCCGAGGCGCATGGCCTCGACCTGCCCGAGATCCTGCACCAGGAGCGCCACGGCCTGCCCGGCCCGCAGGCCCTCGCCCCAGGCCCAGCGCGAGACGCGGTGCGGACAGACCGCCGCGACCGGCACCGCCGGCGCGCCGCGCCGCTCCGCGCTGGCGGCTCCTTGCGCGCCTGGCCGGGCGCGCCGGTCGGCGTCGCGAGCCGGGAGTGGGATGGAGGCCGCCGGGTGATGGACGCCGTACATGCGATGCGGACCGCCTGAATCTGGACACACTGCAGGTCCTGGCGTGACGCGAGCAGGTTAACACTCTCTCTCACCCGGGCGTTCCGTCGAAAAACGACCGTCTTTTCGTCGGCGCGCGGGCCGGCGACTGGACCTATGGCGAACGGGCCGTGAACCGGGACGGGTGAATTGCCGACATCTCGGGTCGCATCTTCGGTCGCATTGGCGCGCGCGCGGGTCCGGCCTATGTCCCGCCCGCCAGAGGCGGCCCGCGAGAGGCCGCCCCCGATCGAGGAACCGCCGCGCATGCGCCCCACTACGACCCGGATCACACTCCTCGCCGCCGTCACGCTCGCGGCCCTGCCGGCGAAGGCGCAGATCCGGAACGCCCCGTCGCCGCGGGCCCTGGAATTCGCCGCCTACATCTTCGCGGCCTCGAACGTCTGCGGCTACCGGATCGGCAGCGACCAGTTCGAGGCCCTGCTGGCGAAGCAGAACGTGCAGATCGGCGACGTCCAGCCGCGCGGACCGTTCGGCAACCGGGTGCAGACCATGTTCACGCTGATGTCGAACCAGATGGCGCAGAACCGCGACCAGGCCTGCCTCGCGGTGGCCGGCGAGTACGGGCCCGAGGGCACGGTGGCCAAGAACGTGCTCCTGCCCGCCGGCCAGGACCCCGCCGCGCCGGCGAAACCCGCCGAGCCCGCCAAGCCGCAATAGCCCATTCGCGGGATCGCCGCCGGCCTCAGCCGAGGCGCCAGTCGATCGGCGGGCGCCCGTGCGCGGCGAGCCACCGGTTGGCCCGGCCGAACGGGTCGGAGCCGGGGAAATCCCGCGCCCGGTTGAGCGGCGACGGGTGTCCGCTCTCGAACACGCCGTGGCGGGTCGCGTCGACGAGCGCGGCCCTGGCCCGCGCCTGGGCGCCCCAGAGCAGGAACACGGCGGGCTCCGCGCGGGCCGAGACGGCGCTCACGGCCTGATCGGTCAGCGCGGCCCAGCCGTAGCGCAGGTGCGCCCCGGCCTTGCCGGACTCGACGGTGAGTGCGCTGTTGAGCAGGAGCACGCCCTGCCGCGCCCAGGGCGTCAGGTCGCCGCCGGCGGCGCGGTCGGATCCCGCCTCCGCCAGGATCACCTTCAGCGAGGCGGGCAGGCGACCGGAGCCGACGAACGAGAAGGCGAGGCCGTTGGCGTCGCCCGGCGTCGGGTAGGGATCCTGCCCGAGGATCACGGCTCGCACGTCCTGCAGCGGGGTCTCGGCCAAGGCGCGGAAGATCCGGTCCGGTGCGGGCAGGACGCGGGCGCCCGCGGCGATTCGGGCATCGACCCGCGCCGCCACGGCGTCGGCCTCCCCGCCGGCGAAGAACGGCAGGCTCAGCCAGGGCGAACCGGAGGCGCGGAAGGCCGTGAGGGCGTCGGCGACGGGTGTGGCGGCCATGGTCTCTCGCGATCGGTTTCCACGCCGAGATAGGAGGCGGACGCGCACCGTCATCGGCGCGGCGGTTGCGGCCGGGAGCCGCCCGTGTTTAGGGACGGGGGTCGAGCGCGCGGCCTGTCGCGGTGCGGCATGTCGCGTCCGCCCTTCGCCGGGCGGCTTCGCACCCTACATGGAAGCGCACCCGACGGGGTTTAAGCGCCGGCCAAGCCGAGGCGTACCAGGGCGTACGCGCCGGCCGCCGGATATCGGAAGCCAGAGGAAGGATCTCGGCGCGCGGCGCCGGAACGCTGCCATGAACGAACGCGTCGAACCCGCCGCGCTGGCGAATGGCCGGCCCCTCGCACCGCTGCAGCCCGCGGCGAACACCCTTCCGGCCGACCACCCGAAAGTGGCCTGGGGCCGCGTCGGCGTGCTCCTGATGAATCTCGGGACGCCCGAGGGCACGTCCTACTGGCCGATGCGCCGGTATCTCAAGGAGTTCCTATCGGACCGCCGGGTGATCGAGGTGCCGCGGCTGATCTGGTGGCCGCTCCTCAACCTGATCATCCTGACGAAGCGCCCCGGGCCGAAGGGTCGCGACTACGCCAGCGTCTGGAACAACGCGCTCAACGAGGGGCCGCTGAAGACGATCACGCGCGGCCAGAGCGAGCGCCTCCAGGCGGCCATGGGCGAGTCGGTGGTCGTCGACTGGGCGATGCGCTACGGCAAGCCCGAGGTCGCCGGCCGGATCCAGGCGCTGCTCGACCAGGGCTGCGACCGGATCCTGCTGGTGCCGCTCTACCCGCAATACGCCGCCGCGACCTCGGCCACGGCCTGCGATCAGGCCTTCCGGGCGCTGATGGACATGCGCTGGCAGCCCACGGTGCGGGTCTCGCCGCCCTATCACGACGACCCGGTCTACATCGCCGCCATGGCCGATTCGATCCGCGAGGGCCTGGCCAAGCTCGACTTCGAGCCGGAGGTGATCCTCACCTCGTTCCACGGCGTGCCGCGGAGCTACCTGCTCAAGGGCGACCCGTACCATTGTCAGTGCCACAAGACCGGGCGCCTGATCCGCGAGGCGCTCGGCCTGTCTCCGGAGAAGATGCGGGTCACCTTCCAGTCGCGCTTCGGCAACGAGGAGTGGCTGAAGCCCTACACCGACGAGACGGTGATGGAACTCGCGAAGTCGGGCGTGAAGCGGATGGCGATCGTCGCCCCGGGCTTCACGGCGGACTGCCTGGAAACCCTCGAGGAGCTCGACGGCGAGAACCGGCACTATTTCGAGGAGAACGGCGGCGAGCGCTTCGCCTACATCCCCTGCCTGAACGACAGCGACCTCGGCATGCGGGTGATCGAGCACGTCGTGCGCCGCGAGCTCCAGGGCTGGATCTGAGATCCCGGCCGGGATGCCGCTTGCGGCGCGGCCCGGCCCGCCTATTATTTTCCTAAGCCGAACGGGCCCATCGGTTCGGCGCGGGAGGATCACATGGCGTTCTTCATCGGCATCGCGTGTCCGTGGCTGCTGATCGCGGTGCTCGACAGGATCGCCGAGGGGCGCCGCGGCGCCGAGCTCTCGGCCCTCGGCATCACGCCCCAGCCGGCCCCGGCGCGATCCAGCTACCTCGTCCCGGATCGGCCGTACTGACGACACGGCGCGGCCCCGCAGGGCCGCGCCGGTCAGCCCCGGACCGTCACTTCTTCGGCTCGGGCGCGGCCTGAGCCGCCGGCGGCGCGTCGGCGCGGTCGATCTTGGCCTCCGAGCGGAGCTTCAGGATCATGTCCTGCTGCGCCTTGCGGATCAGGTGCTGGTCGATCTGCTCCTTGAGCTCGTCGAAGGTCGGCTGCGGCTTGGTCCGCTTCTCCTCGACCTTGATCACGTGCCAGCCGAACTGGGTCTTGATCGGGTCGGAGACCTGGCCGGGCTTCATCGCGAAGGCGGCGTTGGCGAAGTCGGGCACCATCCGCTCCTTGGTGAACCAGCCGAGATCGCCGCCCTCGGCCTTCGAGCCCGGGTCCTTGGACGCCTCGGCGGCGACCTTGGCGAAGTCCTCGCCGCCCTTGATGCGCGCGGCGATCTTCTTCGCCTCGGCCTCGTTGTCGACCAGGATGTGGCGCGCGTGCACCTCCTCCTCGGGCTTCATCAGCTTGACGGTCTGATCGTAGATCGCGTGCTCCGCCTCGGGCGTGACCGCGCGCTTGGCCTCCTGCTCCAGGTAGTCGTCGAGCAGGAGCTTGTCGCGGAAGTAGGCGAGCTTGCGCTTGAACTCGGGCGTGTCGCCGACCTTGGCGGCCTCGGCGGCCTGCGCGCCGACGCGGAGGTCGACCATGTAGTCGACGAGCAGGCTCTTCTTCTGGGCCTCGTCGACGCCGGGCAGCGACAGGGCCGGGTCATCGGCCGCGATGGCGAGGTCGCCCTGCGTGATCGGCTTGCCGTTCACGCTCGCCACGACCGCGTCGGCGCTCGGCGCCGCGGCCGGCGCGGCGGGCGAGGCGGCGGCCGGCGTATTGGCGGCCGGCGTCGGGGCCTTCTGGGGTGCCTGGGCCAGCGCCAGTCCCGGCATCGCGACCATGACGGCGAGCGCGCTGACGCGCCGGAGAAGGGCGGTGTTCGGCATACGGGCGAAGTCCTCGGCTCACGTCTCGGCGCCGCGCCGGATCGGCCGGGCGTCGCGCCGCGGCACAGGTGGCCCGCGTCGGGCGAGAAGGCAAGCGCGGCCATTTCACCGGTGCCGGAACCGTGACCGTACCGGCATGCGTTGAGGGCTGCCCCTTCCAGGTGCGCCGGGCGATGTTTACCTCTATAAGCCCGGCCAACTCCGTCCAGGCCGGCCCGCCACGCTTACCCGTGGGCGGGCTCGCGCGTCCGCAGGTCTATGATGCTCGGCTCCATCGCCAAGAAGATTTTCGGCTCCTCGAACGACCGCCGCGTCAAGGGCTACCGCCCGCGCGTCGCGCAGATCAATGCGCTGGAACCGGAGATCCAGGCCCTCTCGGACGAGGCCCTGCGCGCCCGCACCGACATGCTGAAGGCCGAACTCGCCAACGGCAAGAGTCTCGACGACATCCTCGTGCCGGCCTTCGCCACGGTGCGCGAGGCGGCCAAGCGCGTCTTCGGCCAGCGCCACTTCGACGTGCAGCTCATCGGCGGCATGGTGCTCCACGAGGGCGGCATCGCCGAGATGAAGACCGGCGAGGGCAAGACCCTGGTGGCGACGCTGCCGGTCTACCTCAACGCCCTGGAGGGCAAGGGCGTCCACGTCGTCACCGTGAACGACTACCTCGCCTCGCGCGACGCCGAGTGGATGGGTCAGGTCTACCGGTTCCTGGGCCTCTCCGTCGGCACGATCGTGCACGGGCTCGACGATGCGCAGCGCAAGGAGGCCTACGCCTGCGACATCACCTACGGCACCAACAACGAGTACGGCTTCGACTACCTGCGCGACAACATGAAGTACGAGCTGTCCCAGCTGGCACAGCGCGGGCACAACTTCGCGATCGTCGACGAGGTCGATTCTATCCTGATCGACGAGGCGCGCACGCCGCTGATCATTTCCGGCCCGGTGGATGACCGGTCGGAACTCTACGTGTCGGTCGACGCGCTGATGCCGCGCCTGCGCAAGGAGTTCTACGACCTCGACGAGAAGCAGCGCACGGTCTCGCTGACCGAGGAGGGCAACGAGTTCATCGAGGAGGCGATGCGCGAGGCGGGCCTCCTGAAGGAGGGCGACCTCTACGACGCCCACAACGTCACGCTGGTCCACCACGTGAACCAGGCCCTGCGCGCCCACACGCTGTTCACCCGCGACAAGGACTACATCGTCAAGAACGACGAAGTGGTGATCATCGACGAGTTCACCGGCCGCATGATGCAGGGCCGGCGCTACTCGGAAGGCCTGCACCAGGCGCTGGAGGCCAAGGAGCGGGTCACGATCCAGCCCGAGAACCAGACGCTCGCCTCGATCACCTTCCAGAACTACTTCCGCCTCTACAAGAAGCTCGCCGGCATGACCGGCACGGCCTCGACCGAGGCCGACGAGTTCGCCGAGATCTACAAGCTCGACGTGGTCGACATCCCGACCAACAAGGAGGTCGAGCGCGTCGACGAGGACGACGAGGTCTACCGGACCGTCGGCGAGAAGTACGAGGGCATCATCGCCGAGATCGACAAGGCGCATGCGCGCCACCAGCCGATCCTGGTCGGCACCGGCTCGATCGAGAAGTCGGAGCACCTCGCCGAGATGCTCAAGAAGGCCGGCTACAGCCTGCTCGACTACTCCGACCCGAACGCGCTGACCGACGTCTACGCCGCCGCCCGCGAGGGCCGGGTGACCAAGCGCTTCGCCGTGCTCAACGCCCGCTTCCACGAGCAGGAGGCCTACATCGTGGCCGAGGCCGGCGTGCCGGGCGCGATCACCATCGCCACCAACATGGCCGGCCGCGGCACCGACATCAAACTCGGCGGCAACCTCGAGATGCGGATCGAGAAGGAGCTGGGCCACCTCGCCGACGGTCCGGAGCGCGACGCCGCCATCGCGGCGATCAAGGCGGAGATCGCCGAGAACCGCACCAAGGTGCTGGCCTCGGGCGAGCCGGCCGATCCGGAGGCGGGCCGCAAGAAGGCGCTGCCCGGCGGCCTCTACATCATCGGCACCGAGCGTCACGAATCGCGGCGCATCGACAACCAGCTCCGCGGCCGCTCCGGGCGCCAGGGCGATCCCGGCCGCTCGAAGTTCTACCTGTCGCTTCAGGACGACTTGATGCGCATCTTCGGCTCCGACCGCATGGACGGGATGCTGCAGAAGCTCGGCCTGGAGCAGGGCGAGGCGATCATCCACCCCTGGATCAACAAAGCCATCGAGAAGGCGCAGCAGAAGGTCGAGGCGCGCAACTTCGACATGCGCAAGAACGTGCTCAAGTACGACAACGTCATGAACGACCAGCGCAAGGTCGTGTTCGAGCAGCGCCGCGACTTCATGGGCCAGGACAGCGTCCGCGAGACCGTGGACGAGATGCGCGAGGGCGTGATCGACGACCTCGTCGCCCGCCACATCCCGGAAAACGCCTACGCCGAGCAGTGGGACGTCGCCGGCCTGCGCGAGCAGGTGAAGGAGATCCTCAACCTCGACGTGCCGGTCGAGGACTGGGCCAAGGAGGAGGGCATCGCCGACGAGGAGATGCGCGAGCGCCTGCTCAAGGCGGCCGAGACCGCCTACGCCGAGCGGACCGAGAAGAACGGCGCCGAGGTCACGGCCTATATCGAGAAGCAGGTCCTCCTGCAGACGCTCGACCATCTCTGGCGCGAGCACCTCGTGACGCTGGACCACCTCCGGCAGGTGATCGGCTGGCGCGGCTTCGCCCAGCGGGACCCGCTGAACGAGTACAAGTCCGAGGCCTTCGACCTGTTCAACGGTCTCGTGACCGCCCTGCGCGAGCAGGTGACCGCGCAGCTCTCGCGGGTCGAGATCATGATGCAGGAGCCGCAGGAGGAGTACCCGCCCGGCAGTCCGGCGCTGCCGCCGATGTTCGCCCAGCATCTCGACCCGGTCACCGGCGAGAACGAGATGGACTACGCCGGTCTCGGCTCGGGCAGCGACGGCGGCGGGGGACCGGCCTACGGCTTCGCGGCGCAGGGCCTCGCGGCGGACGGCGCCGTGCTGGAGCGCGACCCGACCGACGCCGCCACCTGGGGCCGCGTCGGCCGCAACGAGCCGTGCCCGTGCGGCTCGGGCAAGAAGTACAAGCACTGCCACGGCAGCCTCCAGGCCTGAGGCGGGGATGCCCGCGCGGGCGCTGTTCATCGCCGGGGCCGGGACCGAGATCGGCAAGACCTACGTCACCGCCGCCCTGACGCGCCGCCTGCGGGCTCAGGGCCGGACGGTGCGGACGGTGAAACCGCTCGCGAGCGGTGTCCCGCCGCTGAGCGATCCCGGCTTCGTCGAGAGCGACACCGCCCGGCTGCTGGACGCGCAGGGGCTCGCCCTGGACGAGGAGGCCGTGGAGGCCTGCTCGCCCTGGCGATTCGCGGCACCGCTCTCGCCGGATCAGGCCGCCGTGCTGGAGGGGCGCTCCCTGGACCTCGCCGACCTTGTCGGCTGGTGCCGGGCTGAGATCGCCTGCACCCAGGACATGCTGCTGATCGAGGGTGTCGGCGGGCTCATGAGCCCGGTCACGGAGGCCGCCACTGGCCTGGACTGGCTCCGCGCGCTTGGCGTCCCGGCGCTCCTCGTCTCGGGGAGCTATCTCGGGGCGATCAGCCACGCGCTCACGGCCTGCGAGACCCTGCGGCTCCACGATGTGTCGCTGCGCGCGGTGGTGGTCAGCGAGAGCCTGGGCGCGCCGGCGCCCGCCGCGACCGTGGCCGCGGCCATCGCCCGTCATGCCGGCGCGCCCGTATTCTGTCTGCGCCGTGGCGACGCCTGCCCGGAGGAGCTGACCGGCTCGATCTGAGCGCCGCGACAGCGTCGCTGGACGGCGCGGCCGTGGCCCCTAGCTTTACCGCCACGGCGTCGCGCCCGGCGCCCGGATGGTCGAGGCCGGGTGGCGCCGTGGGGGAATCCTGCGGTGAGCCAGACCCTTGCCCCGGCGGCGAGTCCCAGATCCGAGACCGGCGCGGTCGACGCGGAAGCGGCGCGTGACAGGCTCCGGCCGGCCCTCGTCTTCGGCGCGCTGGGTGTCGTGTACGGCGATATCGGCACGAGCCCGCTCTACGCGTTCAAGGAGGCCGTGAAGGCCGCGACCGCCGGCGGCGCCTCGGTTGCTGCGGCGGCCACCGGCGCGGTGTCGCTGATCCTGTGGTCGCTGATCCTGATCGTGTCGCTGAAATACGCGGTGCTGATCCTGCGCGCCGACAACCGGGGTGAGGGCGGCATCGTCGCCATGCTGGCGCTGCTCGGCGCCCGTCAGGCCCGGCCTGGCACGTGGAAGGCGCTGCTCCTGGTGGTCGGGCTGGTGGGCGCGGCGCTGCTCTACGGTGACGGCGCGATCACGCCGGCGATCTCGGTGCTCTCGGCGATCGAGGGCCTGAAGGTCGACGCGCCGTCACTCGGGCCGTACGTCGTGCCGATCACGCTGGTGATCCTGGTCGGTCTGTTCCTGGTCCAGCACAAGGGCGTCGCCGCCATCGGCCGGGTGTTCGGACCGGTCATGCTCGTCTGGTTCGTTGTCCTCGGGCTCCTCGGGATCGCCGGGATCGTCGCCAAGCCCGAGATTCTGGCGGCGGCCAACCCGTTCCGGGCCGTCGATTTCATGCTCCATGCCGGCTGGCACGTCAGCTTCGCGATGCTCGGCGCGGCCTTCCTGGCGGTGACCGGCGGCGAGGCGATGTACGCCGATCTCGGCCATTTCGGCGCCCTGCCGATCCGCATCGCGTGGTTCGCGCTGGTCCTGCCGGCGCTGGTGCTCAACTATTTCGGCCAGGGCGCCCTGCTGATCGCCGCGCCCGACGCCCTGGAGAACCCGTTCTTCCGCCTCAGCCCCGACTGGGGCCATCTGCCCCTGGTGGCGCTCGCCACGATGGCGACCATCATCGCCTCGCAGGCGATCATCTCGGGCGTGTTCTCCCTGACCCAGCAATCGGTCCAGCTCGGCTTCCTGCCGGCCATGCGCATCGTCCAGACGGCGCACGAGGAGCGCGGCCAGATCTACGTGCCGGCGGTGAACTGGCTGCTCGCCGTGGCGACCCTGACGGCCGTGGTGGTCTTCGGCTCCTCCGACGCCCTGGCCGGCGCCTACGGCATCGCGGTCTCGATGCTGATGGGCATCACCACGCTGCTCGCCGCGCTGATCGCGCTCCGCTGGGGCTACAACCCGATCCTGGTCTTCGCGGTCAACGGCTTCTTCCTCGCCATCGACCTCGTGTTCTTCGCCGCCAACAGCGTGAAGATCCTCGAGGGCGGCTGGTTTCCCCTGGTGCTCGCCGGGCTCGTCGCCGCGATGATGCTGACCTGGAAGAAGGGAAACGAGCTGGTCGAGGAGGCGAGGGCCGCCCTGCGCCTGCCGGAGGACGTCTTCCTCGGCGGTCTCCAGCACCGTGACCTGCTGCGGCTGCCGGGCACGGCCGCGTTCCTCTCGGCGGCCGAGCACGGCATCCCGCTGCATCTCTCGCGCTTCGTCGAGCGCAACCACGCCCTGATGGAGCGCATCCTGATCATCACGGCGCTCTACGAGGAGACGCCCACCGTCCCGCGGGACCGGCGCGCCCACGTGACGATCCTGGCGCCGGATTTCTACCGGGTGATCCTCCGCTACGGCTTCATGGAGGAGGCCTCGATCCCCGAGGGGCTGGCCTGCGCGGTGGAATCGCGCCACCTGCCGCCACACGTCCTCGACGACATGACCGTCTTCGTCGGGCACGAGACGATCATCCCGCGACGGGACAAGCGGGGCATGGCGCCCTGGCGGGAGAACCTGTTCGCCTTCATGCAGCGCAACGCCGAGCGCACCGGCGCCTTCTTCGGCGTGCCGACCCGGCAGGTCGTCGAGGTCGGCACCGAGATTGAGATCTAGGCCCCGGCCCGAGACATTCCCGCAGCTCGGCAAGTCACCGCGGCGGCGCGGTCCAGAACAGGCGGAGTCGTGCGCAGAGATCGGAGCACCCGCCCGGCCGCGATGTGCCTCGATCTGATCCCGGCAATTGACGCCGCGCCCCTCCTGGACGCTGCGCCGGTCCGGACCTGTTTCCAGCGCCGGCTCACCGATGCACGGAAACTTGAGGCCGTTCCGCCGCTCCTCAGGGAACCGTAGCCTTCCGCCGTCGTTCCGCCCCGACGCAGGCGTCGCGCCCCCGGGGCGCGCGCCGGAATGGAGAGACAGCATGAACAGGGATCATCTCGAGGGCGGCGTTCGCCATCTGCGCGGCCGGATCAAGACGGCGGCGGGCGCGGTGCGCGGCCGGGCCGTCGACCAGCTCGACGGCGCCTACGATCAGGCCGCCGGCGCTGCCCAGTACGCCTACGGCGAGGCCCGGGATACGGTCCGCGACCTGCGCGACGGCGGCGAGCACCTCGTCGAGGAGGGGCGCGCCCGGTTCCGCGACGCCAGCGAGCGCGGGCACGCCCTGGCAGACGAGGCGCTCGAGCGCGGCCAGCACTACCGCGACCGCGCCGTGCGCCACGGGCGCACCCTCGCGGCGCGCGCGGACGAGAACCGCGGCACGACCCTCGCCCTGGTGGCCGCCGTCGCGTTCGGCCTCGGGTGGCTGGCGCGGCCGACCCGCTGAGCGGCGGACGGGACCTGATCCGGAGCGGGGCGGGCGTTCGCGCGGCCGCCCCGCCGATCAGAACGCATAAAGACATCTTTATGTCTTGATTGCTTCGTAGACCGCGCGGTGGTAGGGGGTTGCCCCGACCCGCAACGCGAACACGGAGCCATCGACTCATGGCCAAGGATTACATCGTCAAGGATATCGGGCTGGCCGATTACGGCCGGAAGGAGATCTCGATCGCCGAGACGGAGATGCCGGGCCTGATGGCGGTCCGCGAGGAGTACGGCGCTGCGCAGCCCCTGAAGGGCGCCAAGATCGCCGGCTCGCTCCACATGACGATCCAGACCGCCGTGCTGATCGAGACCCTGAAGGCGCTCGGCGCCGACATCCGCTGGGTCTCGTGCAACATCTACTCGACCCAGGACCACGCCGCCGCCGCCATCGCGGCCGCCGGCATCCCGGTCTTCGCCGTGAAGGGCGAGACCCTGGAGGAGTACTGGGACTACACCTCGCGCCTGTTCGACTGGCACGACGGCGGCATGCCGAACATGATCCTCGACGACGGCGGCGACGCGACCATGTTCGTCCATCTCGGCCTGCGCGCCGAGAACGGCGACACCGCGTTCCTCGACAAGCCGGCCAGCGAGGAGGAGGAGGTCTTCTTCGCGCTCCTCAAGCGCAAGCTCGCCGAGAAGCCGAAGGGCTGGTTCGCCGGTCTCGCCGACAGCATCAAGGGCGTCTCCGAGGAGACCACCACGGGCGTCCATCGCCTCTACGTGCTGGCCAAGGAGGGCAAGCTGCTCTTCCCGGCGATCAACGTGAACGACTCGGTCACCAAGTCGAAGTTCGACAACCTGTACGGCTGCAAGGAGTCGCTGGTCGACGGCATCCGCCGCGGCACCGACGTGATGATGGCCGGCAAGGTCGCGATGGTCGCGGGCTTCGGCGACGTGGGCAAGGGTTCGGCCGCGTCCCTGCGCAACGCCGGCTGCCGCGTGCTCGTGTCGGAGATCGACCCGATCTGCGCGCTCCAGGCCGCCATGGAGGGCTACGAGGTCGTGACCATGGAGGATGCGGCCCCGCGCGCCGACATCTTCGTCACCGCCACGGGCAACAAGGACATCATCACCATCGACCACATGCGGGCGATGAAGGACCGGGCGATCGTCTGCAACATCGGCCACTTCGACAACGAGATTCAGGTCGCCGGCCTGAAGAACCTCAAGTGGTCGAACATCAAGCCGCAGGTGGACGAGATCACCTTCGCGGACGGCCACCGCATCATCCTCCTGTCGGAGGGTCGCTTGGTGAACCTCGGCAACGCCACCGGTCACCCGTCCTTCGTGATGTCGGCCTCGTTCACCAACCAGACGCTGGCCCAGATCGAGCTCTGGTCCAACCCGGGCAAGTACCAGAAGCAGGTCTACACCCTGCCGAAGACCCTCGACGAGAAGGTCGCCGCCCTGCATCTGGAGAAGATCGGCGTGAAGCTCTCGAAGCTCCGCCCCGATCAGGCCGCCTATATCGGCGTCTCCGAGAGCGGCCCGTTCAAGCCCGAGCACTACCGCTACTGAGCCCGCATCGCCGGTGGCGCGGACGGCCTCGTTTCCGGGGCCGGCACCGTGCGGCCGCGATCCGGCGGCGCGGCCCGGTGGACAGATTTGGAGGCCCGGCGCGCTGCGCCGGGCCTTCTCGTTTGTCAAGCGCAGACGGCCGAATCGAACTGTGTCTTCTGTGTGTCGTTAACGGCTGATTATGCCGACTTTGCCCAAAGCCACGCTTCGTTCCCCTTCCGGGGCGATTCCGCCGCACCTAGAGTGCGGGCGAATCTTAGATCGATGGGGCTGCGGCGGTTCGGGAGAATCGCCGCGGGAACGGTGCCTTCTGCGCCGCGCGGCGACGCGCGCCGGTCGGACAGCCATCGGGTACGGGGGCGGGGCAAACCATGGGTGTCGGTCGTGCGACACACGTTCGGATCGGCGTGGGCGCGCTCGCGCTGACGACGGCGAGCGCGGCCTTCGCCGAGCTGCCGGAGGCCGCCGCCGCGCATCCCGCGCGGGAGATCCACAGCGTGGCCGCCCTGGCGATCTTCGGCGGCCTCGTCGCCTTCGCGGTGATCCTGTCGCTCCTCCACCTCTACGAGCGCGGCCGGTGGACCCGCCGCGAGCGCGAGCTCGCCGCGACCCTCGACGTCCTGCGCGGCGCCCATGACCGGGCCGAGATGCTCCTCAACGCCGAGCGGCAGATCATCGTCACCTGGGATCATCGCAGCGAGCCGGTGGTCGAGGGCGACATCAGCCTCGCGATCCACGGCGAGCGGCCGACCTCCGGCTACGCCCGCCGCGTCCTGGCCTTCGGCACGTGGCTCGTCGCCGCGGACGCGGCCGCCGTCGAGACCGCCGTCGAGACCCTGCGGGCGCGCGGCACCAGCTTCGCGCTGAGCCTGCGGACCCAGACCGGCCGCAACATCGAGGCCCACGGGCAGGCCGTGGCGGGGCGGGCGCTCCTGCGCCTGCGCGAGACCAGCCAGGAGCGCTGCGAGATCGCCGACCTGCGCGCGACCCTGGACGAGACCCGCCGGGGACTCTCGGCCCTGTCGGGGCTCCTCGACGCGATCCCCCAGCCGGTCTGGCGGCGCAACCGCGACGGTGGTCTGAGCTGGATCAACGCCGCCTACGTGGCGGCGGTCGAGGCGGAGAGCCGCGAGGCCGCCCTCGATGCCGGCCTGGAGCTGTTCGACCGGCCGGCCCGCGAGACAATCGCCCGCGAGGAGGCGGCCCGGTTCGCCGGCCTGACCCGGAGCGTCCCGCGCCTCTCGGCCATCGTGGCCGGGAACCGGCGGATGCTCGACGTATTCGAGACCGGGCTGGAGACCGGCCGCGTCGGCATCGCCATCGACGTGTCGGAACTCGAGAGCGTCCGGGCCGACCTGCAGCGGCAGATGAACGCCAACGTGCGGACCCTGGACCAGCTGCCGACCGCGGTCGCGATGTTCGACGTCTCGCAGCGGCTGATCTTCCACAACGCCGCCTACCGGCAGCTCTGGGATCTCGATCAGGCCTTCCTCGACGGGCGTCCCTCCGACGGCGAGATCCTCGACCACCTGCGGGCGGAGCGGAAGCTCGAGGAGCACGCGGATTTCCGCGGCTGGAAGCAGGGCGTGCTGTCCGCCTACCGGGCCGCGGAGGCGAACCAGACCTGGTGGTACCTGCCCGACGGCCGAACCCTGCGCGTGGTCGCGGACCCGAACCCGCAGGGCGGCCTGACCTACCTGTTCGACGACGTCTCCGACCGCCTGAACGCCGAGTCCCGCTACAACGCCCTGCGCCGCCTGCAGGCCGAGACCCTGGACACGCTGGCCGAGCCGGTGGCCGTGTTCGGCGCGGACGGGCGCCTGTCCCTCGCCAACCGCGCCTTCTTCACCGTGTGGCGGCTCGACCCGGAGATGATCGAGGAGCGCCCGCACGTGGACGCGGTGATCGCTGCCTGCCGGGCGCTCGCCCCCGTCGAGGAGCCGTGGCTCGACATCCGCGACGCGGTGGTCGGCCTCGAATCGCGCACGGCCCGGACGTGCCGCCTCGAGGTGGTCGACGGCACCGTGCTCGACTGCGCCGCGCAGCCGCTCCCGGAGGGCGCGACGCTCCTGACCCTGATCGACGTCACGGCGAGTGTGAACGTCGAGCGGGCGCTCACCGAGAAGAACGATGCCCTGGAGAAGGCCGCGCAGCTGCGCGACACCTTCGTGCACCACGTCTCCTACGAGCTGCGCTCCCCGCTCACCAACATCATCGGCTTCACCCAGCTTCTCGGCGACGAGACCGTTGGCGCGCTCAACGAGCGCCAGCGCGAGTATTCCGACCACATCATGCGCTCCTCGGCGGCGCTGCTCGTCATCATCAACGACATCCTCGACCTCGCCTCGATCGACGCCGGCTCGCTGGAGCTGCAGCGGGAGGAGGTCGACGTCCAGGCCACCGTCGAGGCCGCCGTCCGCGGCATCGAGGACCGGCTCGCCGAATCGCACATCACCCTCGCCCTCGACGTGCCGGAGGATATCGGCAGCGTCCACGCCGACGGGAAGCGGGTGCGCCAGATCTTGTTCAACCTGCTCTCGAACGCCGTCGGCTTCTCGGATGCCGGCCAGCGCGTGGAGGTCCATGCCCGCCGGACCGCGCAGGAGCTTCTCCTCAGCGTGCGCGACCACGGCCGGGGCATGCCGCCCGAGATCGCCGATTCGGTGTTCAACCGCTTCGAGAGCCACACCCTCGGAACCCGCCACCGGGGCGTCGGCCTCGGCCTGTCGATCGTGCGCTCCTTCGTCGAGCTGCACGGGGGACGGGTGCAGCTGGAGACCGCGCCGGGCAGCGGCACCCGCGTCACCTGCACGTTCCCCACCGACCTCGCGGGCGAGGGCCGGCGCGCGCCGCCGCTCGAACCCGAGCCGCCCGTCCTGTCGCCGCCTCCTCCGCCCCCGCCGCCGCCGCGCAAGCCGACCCTGACACTGCAGTCGAGCAGGCCGGAGCCGCCGACATCCGACCGGCGAACGTCACCGTAGCGCTTGATTCCGCGGCCGGTCCCGCGCAGCAGGAGGCATGTCCGCGCATGATCGTTCCGGCTGGGCCGTCTTCGGCATCGGCGACTTCCGCCTGTTCGGCTCGGCCCGGTTCCTCACGGGCCTCGCCTACCAGATGCAGGCGGTGGCGATCGGCTGGTACGTCTACGACCTGACCCATTCCGCCCTGGCGCTGGGCCTCGTGGGCCTCGCGGGCTTCCTGCCGGCGGTGCTGTGCGCGCTGATCACCGGCCACGTCGCCGACGCCTACGACCGGCGCCTCGTCGGCGCCGCCGCCTTCGCGCTCCAGAGCGCGGCGAGCCTCGGCCTGCTCGCCTGCGCCCTCGCGGGCGTGCACTCCGTCTGGCCGATCTACGCCCTGGTCATCGTCGTCGGCACGGCCCGGGCCTTCGCCAACCCGGCCCTGCAGGCGCTGCTCCCGACCCTGGTGCCCGGGCCGCTTTTCGGCTCGGCGATCGCGTGGAACGCGTCCCTCTGGCAGAGCGCGTCGGTGATGGGGCCGGCGCTCGGCGGCTTCCTCTACGCCCTCGGACCCGCCGTCGTGTTCGGTGGGGCAGGGGGCAGCTTCGCCCTGGCCAGCGCCCTGACCCTGCTCATCCGCTACCGGCCGGCAGCGGTGAGCGAGCGGCCGCCGATCACCTGGGCGGCGCTCTCGGCCGGGATCGACTACATCCGCTCCCAGCCGGTGGTGCTCGGGGCGATCAGCCTCGACCTGTTCACGGTGCTGCTCGGCGGCGCCACGGCGCTGCTGCCGATCTACGCCGCGGAGGTCTTGCACGTCGGCCCGCTCGGCCTCGGCGCGCTCCGGAGCATGCCGGCCTTCGGGGCTGTCGCCATGGCGGTGCTGCTGGCGAACTACCCCCTGCGGCGCCACGCGGGCGTGCGCATGCTCCGCGCCGCCGCGGTGTTCGGGGCCGCCACGGTCGCGTTCGGGCTGTCGACGTCGCTGCCGCTGTCGATGGTCTGCCTGTTCGTCACGGGCGCCGCCGACATGATCTCGGTCTACGTGCGCCAGACCTTTGTGCAGGGCGAGACGCCGGACGCGATGCGCGGCCGCGTCTCGGCGGTGAACACGGTGTTCATCGGCGCCTCGAACGAGCTCGGCGAGTTCGAATCGGGGCTGCTCGCCGCCGCGATCGGCGCGGTCCCGGCGGTGGTGGTCGGCGGGGCCGCGACGGTCGGGGTCGCGCTGCTCTGGGGCAGGCTCTTCCCGGCGTTGAAGGCGCGCGACCGGCTGATGGTGCAGGGATAGCGCGCCTTCGCGCGGCTCGGGACGCGACGCGTCCCGGATGACGGCCGTGGCGATCGTGGCGCCGCGAGCCGGCGCCGCACGAAACGCGGGTCCCCTCTCCCGTATGGGGGAGGGGTAAGGCGCAGCTCTCTCGACCGGAGCTGCCGTCCTGCCGAACCGTTGCACCAGAATCGGGAACGGCCCCGGAGCCCGCCCCGTGAGCCGGGCTCCGCGACGCGCTCAGCGGCCCGACAGCAGCGGCGACCAGGTCGGGTCGGACGCGTAGGCGGGCGTCGGGACCGGCTGCTCCACCTTGCCGGTGATGTCGACCATGAACAGCTTGCCACCGCCCTGGCCGCCCGGATCGCGGAAGAACAGCACGTACTGGCCGTTCGGCGCGAAGGTCGGGCCCTCGTTGTGGAAGCCCTCGGTGAGCACGCGCTCGCCGGAGCCGTCGGGCTTCGAGACGCAGATGGCGAAGCCGCCGTTGCGCTGGCGGGTGTAGGCGATCAGGTCGCCCCGGGGCGAGAAGGCCGGCTGCGAGGCCGAGCCGGGGCCGAAGGTGATCCGGTGCGGGTTCGAGCCGTCCGCCCCCATCACGTAGACCTGCTGGGAGCCGCCGCGGTCGGACTCGAAGGCGATCTGCGACCCGTCCGGCGAGTAGGTCGGCGAGGTGTCGATCGCCATGCCGTTGGTGATCGAGCGCTGTGCCTTCGAGGCGAGGTCCATCGTGACGATGTCGGCGTTGCCGCCCTGCTGGACGCTCATCACGATCTTGCGGCCGTCCGGGGAGAAGCGCGGGCTCGCGCTCATCGAATCGACGTTGCCGAGCGCCTGGCGGGAGCCGGTCTCCAAGTTGATCATCTGCACCCGCGGCTGGTGGCCGGTGGCCTGGGCCATGAAGGCGATGTCCTGCGTGGCCGGCGAGTAGCGCGGGGCCACGATCGACATCTCGCCGGTGGTGATCGCCCGGACATTGGCGCCGTCCTGGTCCATGACCATCAGGCGCTTGCGGCGGTTCTCCTTGGGGCCGGTCTCGTCCACGAAGGCGATGCGGCTGTCGAACCAGGGCCCGAGGCCGGTGATCTTGGTGTAGACCCCGTCGGCGATCAGGTGACCGGTGCGCCGGACGTTGGCGGCGTCGGTGCCGTATTGCTGGCCGGTCATCTGCTGGCCGTTGGTCACGTCCCAGAGCCGGAACTCGACCTTGACCCGGCCGCCCTCGCGGACGACCCGGCCGGTGACGAGGCCCTGCACGCCGGTGGCGCGCCACTTCTCGAAGTTCGGCGCGGCGTCGAAGTTCGGCTGCTCGGGGAAGCGGGCGTGGTCGAGCGGCGTGAAGTAGCCGGAGCGGCGCAGGTCGTTGGTGACCACGCCGGAGACGAGGCCCGCGAGGCTCGGGTCGCCGCCGAAATCCGCGATGGCGATGGGCATCGGCTGGAAGTTGCCGCCGCCGATGCGCAGCTGCAGCTGCGCCTGGGCCGGCCCCGCCAGGAGGCCCGTCAGCATCACGAGGAGCGCGAGCAGGCGCGCGGCATAGGACGTCGGGAGGCGCCCGACGGAGGGGAGGTGCAGCATGGTGGGTCGGATCCGAGTGACGATCAGACGGGAACGCGGGGACGGCGGGACACTGGCTGGAAGACCTCAGGTCGCCGTGAACTCGAACTCCGCGTTGATGGCCTTCCAGTCGTTGTAGTACGGCGCGTAGGTGGCCGGAATGTTGTACGGCGCGCAGCGGCGCACCGCCCGGAGCGCGGCCTGCGCGATCGACTGGTCGACCGCGCTCGCCCCGCCGCGCATGATCCGCGGCTCCGTGCTGAGCGAGCCGTTCGGGTTTAGGCGGATGTCGAGAACCGGCAAGACCACGCCCTGGGCCGCGCCGGGGGGCGCCGAGTAGCACCGCTCGATCTGCTGCTGGAGCAGGCCGACCAGGGCGTCGCGCAGCGACGGCGACAGGCGCTGCGCGTTGCCGGTCGCGGCGCCGAGCGCCGCCACCTTCTGCACCGCGTGGCCTGTGGCGCCGGTCGACTGCGACGGCGCCTTCGAGGCGAGCATCGAGCGGATGTCGCCGGCGTTGAACTTGTCGGCGAGTTCAGCCTGCTTGCGCGCCTTGGCCTCGGCATCGGCCTTGGCCTTCGCGTCCGCCATGGCCTTCGCCTTCGCCTTGGCGGCGGCCTCGGCTTTGGCGGCCGCCTCGGCCTTCGCGGCCTCAGCTTTCGCCTTGGCGGCGGCCTCCGCCTTCTCGCGCTCGGCTTCGGCCTTGGCCTCCGCGATCTCCTTCTGACGCTCGGCTTCGGCCTCGGCCTTGGCCTTCGCGTCGGCGGCCTTCTTGGCCGCTTCCTTTGCGGCTTCGGCCTTCTTCGCGGCGGCGGCCTTCTGGGCGGCCGCCGCGGCCTCGGCCTCCTGCTTCTCGATCAGCTTCTCGAGCTGCTCGCGCTTCTCGGCCTCGGCCTTCGCGACCGCCTCGGCCTTGGCCTTCGCCTCGGCCTTGGCGGCGGCAGCCTTCTCCGCAGCGGCCTTCTCGGCCGCCTTCTCGGCCGCCTTCTCGGCCGCCTTCTCGGCCGCCTTCTCGGCCGCCTTGGCGGCGGCCTTCTCGGCGTCGCGCTTCTCCTGCGCGGCCTTCTCCGCCGCCTTGGCGGCCTGGGCCGCCTCCTGCGGATCGGGCTCGGCGCGCAGCGGCATCTCGTCCGCGTTGGCGAGCTTCATCTCGGCCGTGCGGGTCGGCGCGGTCGGCGCGTCCTGCTTGGAATTCTCGGGCTCGCGGTCCTCGAACTTCTCGGCCTTGCGGTCGGCCCGCGAGGTGGCGTTCGGCATCGGCTTGTCGGCCTGACGCTCGCCCTTGGTGATCTCGGAGAACTGGTTCTCGGTGATCACCTCGACGGGCACGCCCTCCTGGGCCTCCGGCAAGGCCGGGGCCGCGACGCTGACCAGCGCCAGCGCGAGGAGCGCGACGTGGGTGCCGGCGGAGATCCAGACACCCGGTTCCTTGCGGTCGAAGCGGAACTCCACGGGACGGCCCTACTGATGCTCAGGCTCGGTGACGAGGGCGACCTTCTTGAAGCCGCCGCCGGTCACGATCGCCATCACCTGCGCCACGCGACCGTAATCGACCCGCTTGTCGCCGCGGACGAAGACGCGCTCCTCGGTCCCGGTCTTGGCGGTCTCCATCAGCTTCGGCACGATCGAGTCGTCGGTGAGCTCGTCCTCGCCGAGGAAGACCTGGCCGGTCTGGCGGATCGACAGGGTGATCGGCTTCACGTCGGAATTGAGCGGCGAGGCCTTGGATTGCGGCAGGTCGAGGGGGACGCCGACGGTCATCATCGGCGCCGCGACCATGAAGATGATCAGGAGCACGAGCACGACGTCGATGAACGGCGTCATGTTGATCTCGTTGATGGGTCCGCCGCGGCGGCCCCGGCGCCGGCGGCGCTTGCCGCCCTGCGATGCGCCCGCTGCCATGCCCATGAATCGGTCTCCTCTGGATCAGCCGGTTCAGGCGGCGAGCGGCAGCCGCTCGTCGATCTGGCGGGAGAGGATGGCGGAGAACTCGTCGGCGAAGCTCTCCAGCCGCGACTGCGCCTTGGAGACTTCGGCCTGGAGCTTGTTGTAGGCGAGCACCGCCGGGATCGCGGCGAACAGGCCGATGGCGGTGGCGAACAGCGCCTCGGCGATGCCGGGGGCGACGACCGCGAGCGAGGTGTTCTTCGAGGCCGCGATCGAGGTGAACGCGGTCATGATGCCCCAGACGGTGCCGAACAGGCCGATATACGGGCCGGCCGAGCCGATCGAGGCGAGGAACAGCAGGCGCGACTCGAGCCGCTCGACCTCGCGGTGGATGGTGACGTCGAGCTGCTTCTCGATGCGCTGCGACAGCGACTGGATCTGCCGGCCGGAGCCCTCGAACGAGCGCTTCCACTCGCGCATGGCGGCGACGAAGACGGCGGCGAGGCCCGTGGCCGGCCGGTCGTTGAACGAGCGGAACAGCTCCTCCAGGGAGCGGCCGGACCAGAACGCGTCCTCGAACGCGTCCATCTCGGCCTTGGTCCGGCGGAACAGCAGCGTCTTGTCGACGATGATCGACCAGCACCAGATCGAGGCGCTGAGCAGCCCGATCATCACGATCTTCACGACGAAGTGGGCCTGCAGGAACAGGCCGAGCAGCGTCATGTCGGCGACAGGCGCGGCCTGCATCGCGTCGGCTGGGTTCATCCGTCGAGGTCTCCTGCTCCGGATCGCGATGCGCCGGGCGAGGCCCGCGTCCGCCGGATCCGTGAGCGATATCAACGCTGTCGCCCGCGAATCTGTCGAAAGTAAGGGCCGTCGACGGCCCCCGCGCCCCGCCGTGGCATCGCCTCCGTTAAGGGCGCGGCAGGGTTAAGGATCGGTTTCGATCCGGGCGATCCTGAGGCATGTGCCGCCGTCCGACGGGCCGTCCGGGCTGGACCTGCCGAAAGCGCCTCCCGTATGGTCGCGGCCCACGGCGCCGAGTCGACAGCCCTGAGATACGCAGGACGCGCATGACCCTCCCCGTTCCCAGCCTGCCCGATCTGCTGCCCACCGGCCCGGCCCGGTTCCTGGGCTGGTCCATGATCGCCGACCCGATGTTGGCCGGCTTCCTGGCGCGCGCCGGATTCGACGCCGTCTTGCTGGATCAGCAGCACGGCACCTACGACTACAAGACGTCGTGTGCGGCGATCACCGAGGTCGCCCTGGCCGGCAAATCGACCCTGGTGCGCGTGCCGGTGGGCGACTTCGCCATGGTCTCGCGGATGCTCGACGCGGGCGCCGCCGGCGTCGTGGCGCCGATGATCAACACCGTCGCGGATGCCGAGGCCCTGGCGGCGGCCGCGAAATTCCCGCCGGTTGGGCAGCGGAGTTGGGGACCGGATCGGGCCATGTGGCTCTCGGGGCTCCGGAACGGCGCGGACTACCTCGCGGGCGCCAACGATCGGGCGCTCACGATCGCCATGTGCGAGACCGAGGCGGGGATCGCCGACCTGGAGGCGATCCTCGCCGTGCCGGGCATCGACGGCGTCCTGGTCGGCCCTGCCGACCTGTCGATCGCCCTGTCCAAGGGGGCGGCCATCGACCCGCTGGGATCGGCGGTCACGGCGGCCCTCGGGGAGATCGCGCGCAAGACCCGGGCGGCGGGCAAGATTCCCTGCGCCTTCGCGCCGTCGCCGGCGCGCGCCCGGGAGATGGTCGGGATGGGCTACCAGCTGGTCTCGGTCGAGTACGACGCGCTGACCATCGTCAACGCCTTCGCGCGGGTGCTCTGCGAGGCCGACCCGGCGCGGGCCGGCTGAGGTCTAGGCGGCCTCGCCGGGCGCGAGCCGCCGCCGCAGCGCGTCCGGGAGGCGGACGGCGCGGCCGTCCCGCACGCAGGCGACCGTGACCTCCGCGGAGACCAGCACTTCGTCGCCCCGTCGGACGTCCTGGGCGAGCTGCATCGACGCGCCGCGCAGGGCGCGCGTGCGGGTCACGACGGTGAGCAGGTCGTCCATCCGGGCCGGCCGGAGGAAATCGAGGCTCATGCGCCGCACCACGAAGACGAGGCCGCGTGCGTCGCGGTGCAGGTCCGACTGGTCGCCGGCGAGTTCCCGCAGCAATTCGGTGCGGCCGCGCTCGAGGAAGCGCAGGTAGCTGGCGTGGTAGACGAAGCCGGAGAAGTCTGTGTCCTCGTAGTAGACGCGCACGCCCATCCGGTGGGGCGGGGCACCGTCCTCCGCGGGTCCGTCACTGGCGGGCTCGATCGCGCTCATGCGCCCCTTTAGCGACGGGCGGTGCGACGGCGCAACACGACGAGGGCCGCCCTGGGGCGGCCCTCGCGCAGATCACGCCATGCGCGGCGCTCAGCCGCCGATGCGGGCCGCGAGGCTCGCCGAGTGGGCGTGCTCGTCGGCGATGTAGGGCAGGGCCTCGGTGGCGAACTTGCGGCCCTGGGCGTTGTCGCCCTGCTTGGCGTAGGCGTCGTAGAGCGCCAGGGTGCGGGCGTCCGAGCGGGCCTGCTGGTCGATGTAGGTCCGGTCGAAGGCCCGGCCGTTCGGGGCCGCCTGGAGCTGCGCCAGACGCGCTTGTCCGCGCTCGCCGAGGGCCACGCGGCGGCCCGGCTCGGCCGGGCTGTTGTCGACGATGCCGACCGCGCCGAGGGCGCCGCCGACGATGCCGGTGCCGATGTTGGCGGCCACCGTCACCGGCGCGAGCACCAGGCCGACCGGGTTGCTCAGGTCGGTGCGGATGCCCTGGTTGTCGGAGACCACCGAGCCGTTGCGGGTGAGGGAGGTGTTCGGCGGCAGCAGCGCGTCGGTGGTCGCCTTGCGCTCGACGAGGACGCGGTTGGCGTAGTTGCGGACCCGGGGGTTGCGCGACCGCTGGAGGGCGATCCGGCTCGCCTCGATGCTGGCGGCGTCCGAACGCAGCGCCTCGGCCCGGAAGGCGGGCGTCTCGGTCGCGGCGGCGCCGACGCCGTCCTGATTGGCGAAGGGCAGCACGCGGATCGGCAGGGCGTCCTGCGCGAAGGCGGGCGCCGAGATGGCGGCGACGGACAGGCCGAGCACGGCGAGCGTGAGTTTCTTCATGGCGGAAGTTTATCCCTGACGTTGTTCTTGAGATCGCGAAGATCTGCCGCGATCGGAGGGCAGGACCCTGATCGGGACAGCCTTGCCGGCGCCGAGCGGACCCGGCGCGGTCGCCTCCCCAACTGTCGCGTTTCGGCGCTGTTCCACGCGATCCGGCAGTTTTTACACGTACGTGATCGATGAGATCCACGCCTAAGCTTGGCAATATTGTTCTGAGACGATCACAAAATGGCTGTTACGGCAGCGACTTGCCGAGATCGCGACGCGGAACTCACCCGGCTGCCGCGCGCAGCACTGTGCGTCCCGCGCATGTGCCCGGTGAAATGCTGGTCCGAATTCAATGCATGGAGACGCGTTGATCGGTCCTCAGGGCTCTCCGTCACCGAAGACGCCGAACTGCCCGGGCGTCTCGCGCTTCGGTTCCGGCATCTGCATGTGCCGGTAGGCGTGTCGGGTGAGGACGCGTCCGCGGGGTGTGCGCTGCACGAAGCCGCGCTGGATCAGGTAGGGCTCGATGATGTCCTCGATCGCGTCCCGCGGCTCCGACAGCGCCGCCCCGATCGTCTCGATCCCCACCGGCCCGCCCCCGAACGCGCGCGCGATCAGGCTCAGGTACTTGCGGTCCATCACGTCGAGACCCGCCCCGTCCACGTCCAAGAGCTGCAGCGCCCGGTCGGCGATCGCCCGCGTCACCGTCTCGGCCTCCGCCACCACCGCGAAGTCCCGCACCCGCCGCAAGAGCCGCCCGGCGATCCGCGGCGTGCCCCGCGCCCGACGGGCGATCTCGTTGGCGCCCTCCGCCGACATGCCCAGGCCCAGCACCCGCGCGCCGCGCGCCACGATCTGCTCCAGCTCGTCGATCTCGTAGAACTCCAGCCGGATCGGGATCCCGAACCGGTCGCGCAGCGGCGTCGTCAGCAGCCCCGCCCGCGTCGTGGCGCCGACGAGCGTGAACTTCGGCAGCTCGATCTTGACCGAGCGCGCCGCCGGGCCCTCGCCGATGATCAGGTCGAGCTGGTAATCCTCCATGGCCGGGTAGAGGATCTCCTCGACCGCCGGGTTGAGCCGGTGGATCTCGTCGATGAACAGGACGTCGCGCTCCTCCAGGTTGGTGAGCTGGGCGGCCAGATCCCCGGCTTTGGCGATGACCGGCCCGGAGGTCGAGCGGAAGTTCACGCCGAGCTCGCGCGCCACGATCTGGGCGAGCGTGGTCTTGCCGAGCCCGGGCGGCCCGACGAACAGCACGTGGTCGAGCGCCTGCCCGGTCTTCCTCGCCGCCTCGATGAACACCTGCATGTTCGCCCGCGCCGCGCGCTGACCGATGAACTCGGACAGGCTCAGGGGGCGGATCGTCTGATCGACGTCCTCGGTGCGCTTCTCCGGTGTCAGGAGCGCGTTGGTCGGAGGCTTCGACTTGCTCATGAACCCTGCTTCGTGGACCGTGCCGCGGCCCGCGATGGGCGGTCTCGCAGGACGGCTGGGCACCGGCGCGTCCGGTTTTGTTCTTCCTTACCCGTGAAAGCCGGGAAGTCTAAGCGCCGCGGCCGGGCAAGGTGGCCAAGTGTCGTGGCCAAGTGTCGTGGCCAGGTGTCGTGGCCGGGCGTCAGCCCGTGTGGCGCCACCGGCGATGTGAGCGAGCGCACGGGCCGTCGCGATCGACGCAACCGGGATGCAACCGAACCGCCGGCCCGCGCATTCCTGGACCAAACCTCCAAGCATGGCCGCAGGGCGCTTCTCCCCGATGAAACTCCGTACGATCGCTGCCGCCGCAGCCGGCACCGTCATGCTCGCCGTTCCGCTCGCGGCCCAGGCCGCCAACGGCCCGGCCGAGACCAAGGTCGCCGAGGCCAACCCGCAGGTTCATCCCGTCTCGGCGGAGCGGGAGGACGATGTCACATGCAGCCGGGCGCGCCGCCGTCTGTGGATCGAGGGCGAGGGCTGGGTGGTCCGGCGGATCACCACCTGCCGCTGACCGGTGCGCACCCGGGGGCCGATCGGCTGGGCATGACGGGACCGTTACGCACTCTGCGCGACTGGAGACGCGGAACGGCCAATGATCCGGTCTGTTGGCCCCGCACCCGGCGCGCACCGCGCCCGCCGACACCCCTCGGAGCCGGACCCATGGCCAACCGGACGATCGTGACCCTGCTCGCTCTGGCGGCGGCGGCGCCCGCGTCGGCGCAGACCTTCCGGAGCACCGATCCCTACGCTCCGGTCGCCTACGCGCCCGGTTACGCCGCCGATCCGGGCTTTGCCGGCGAGTTCGTGCGGGGCACCTATATCGGCGCCCCGCTGACCCGCGTGCCGCGCCCGACCCAGATCGTGCCCACGCCCTGGAGCTACGGCACCTACGGCGTCCCGACGGTGACCGGCATCCAGGCCGCTCCAGCGGCCGAGCCGACCCTGACGGTGATCAACGCCGCCCCCTACGGCCGCCGCGGCGCGCGCGCCGTCGGGGCCGACCCGGTCGCGGGGGCCCGGGTCATCGCGGTTCAGGTTCCCCGGCGCTGAGCGCCGCGAACCACGCCGCGTAGGGCGTGTTGCGGACGAGGTGCCGGTTGAGGTCGGGCGCGCCGTCCGTCCACCAGACCGGCCCGCGCTCGCCGAGTCCGACCTTCGCCGCATCGACCTCGGCCCTGGCGGCGGCGAGCGCCTCCGCGGCGCCCGGCTCGCCCGAGCGCTCGGCCCGCTTGGCCTCCTTCACGCCCCGGCGCGCCGCCATCAGGCGCTGCACCAGCGCGGCCCGACAGGTGTCCGACAGATCGGGATTCGCGCGGCGCCACAGACGCGCTCGGACAACGATATAGCGCCGATCCGGAGTGGTAATGGCCACGCTCATACCGGGGTTCAGCTCCGTTGGGGGGCGGTTAAGCCTTCCAGCTTACACCGCGGATATCGGGTGCGGGTCACGCCATGCAGATCGTCATCGTCGACTCGAGCCGCGTCGTGCTGCAGATCATCGCGTCCCTGATCGAGCCGCGCGGCCACGCGGTGCACCCGTTCACGGATTCGGAGCGGGCGCTGGAATTCCTGGCGGCGACGCCCGCGGTCCGGGTCCTCATCACCAGCCTGGAAGTGCGGCCGCTCTGCGGGCTCGAACTCTGCTGGTCGGCCCGGCTCCTCGCCGAATCCCGCGGGCCGCTGCACGTCATCACCATGTCGTCGGCCCGCAACGTCCGCAGCCTGGCCGAGGCCCTCGACAGCGGCGCCGACGACTTCATCGAGAAGCCGCCGAGCGCCGAGGAGCTGAACGCGCGCCTGCGCGCGGCCGAGCGCCTGACCACCATGCAGGAGGAGCTGATCCGCCTCGCCGAGACGGACCCGCTGACCGGCTCCTACAACCGGCGTGCCTTCTTCAAGCGCGCGCGGGCCGCCGCGGCACGGGACCCGAGGCCGGGCGCCGTCTCGGCGATCCTCCTCGACATCGATCACTTCAAGCGCATCAACGACGAGCACGGGCACGATGTCGGCGACGTGGCGATCAAGGCCGTGGCCGAGCTGATCGCCGGTGCCGGGATCGCGGGACGCCTCGGCGGCGAGGAATTCGCCGTCATCCTGCCCGGCCGCGGGCTCGCGGAGGCCGTGGCGCAGGCCGAGCGCCTGCGCGCCGACGTCCAGGGCCTGCGGATCCGCGGGGCGCGGGGTCCGATCGCGCTGAGCTGCAGCTTCGGCGTCAGCACGTGGCGCGACGGCGACAGCGTCGAGGCCCTGGTCAAGCGGGCCGATGTCGCGCTCTACGCGGCGAAGGGCGGCGGCCGGAACCGGGTGGTGCCCGATCAGAGCGAGGGTATCCGCGCCGTCGCGGGCTGAACCGGACCGCCCGTCCCGGATCGGCACAGTCCGTCGAGCGGTGTCCCACCGTCGTCCCAGATCGGCGCATTGATTCGCCGAGTATCCGTTTCTGGGGAGCGATTCGGCCAATATAAAGCTTAATATTCGCGAGTTGTTGCTGGAACGGATCTTGGAACTTCGCCTTCGATCCCGGCCGCCTGTATCAAGCCGGGAGAGAGAGGTGCGAGGTCATGAGTACGGCCGTTGGCGTCCTGATCCTGGATGAGCCGGAGGACCTGAGCGCGACGGTTCGCGCCACCCTCGAGCACATGCCCGAATTCCACACCATCGGCGAGGCCGATCTCGATCGCGCCGACGCCGGCAGCAGCGTCGCCCTGGTCTTCCTCGACGAGATCCGGCTGGCCGACGGGATCGCCCGCATCGTCGCCCTGAAGGAGCGCCAGCCGGCGCTGCGCACGCTGGTCGCCTTCGGCGCGCTGACGGCGGACGACCTCCGCGCCCTGCTGGCGGCGGGCGCCGACGCCTTCGTGGCGCGCTCCAAGTCGCCGCGGGACCTCGGCGCGGCGCTGCTGGCGCTGGCGGAGGGCTCGGACGTGCTGGTCCCGCCGGAGCAGCCGGTGGCGATGCCGCCGGAGGCCGGCGAGAGCCTCGGGCTGACGCCCCGCGAGGCCGAGGTGCTGCGCTTCCTGAGTTCCGGGTTCAGCAACAAGGAGGTCGCGCGGCGGCTGGCGCTCAGCGTGCGAACGGTGGAGACCCACCGGCTCAATCTCCGGCGCAAGACCCAGACCGGCCGGCTCAAGGACTTGGTCTCGCTGGCCCGCCAGCTCGGCCTGGCCCCCGTGGTCGATTCCGGCGATCAGGTTCGGCGCGGCACCGACAACCGGTCCTCGGGCAACGACAACCAGTCCCGGCACTGAGAGGGGGATCGGGCGGTCTCGGCGAGACCGCCCCCCTAAGCGGCCGCGGCCGCCTTCCGGGCTCCGGACGCGCGCTTGGCCGCCGTCCCGCTCTTGGACCGCTCTGGCGCCTTCGCCCCGCGTTTCCGCGCGCCCGCCGGCTTGACCCGACCTCCGGCCTTGACGGCGTCCTCGGCGGCGGAGAGGCGCGCCTGCAGGAGTCCCAGCACCGCCGCCTCCTCGGGCCGCAGGCTCGACAGGTCCTCGCTCAGCTCCGATTCGACCGCGTCCTTCACCTGCAGGAGCAGGCCGCCCTCTAGGTAGCAGTCGAGGATCTGCGGGTGGATGTAGCACTTGCGGCAGATCGTCGGCGTGTTGCCGAGGCGGCCCGCGACGTTCTCGATGGCCGCGCGGATGTTGCGCTTGGCTCCGGCCTCGCTGTCGAAGCTCTCGAACTCCCGCAGAGCCAGCGCCGCCAGCACCGTGCCGGCCCAGGTCCGAAAATCCTTGGCGGTGAAGTCCTCGCCGGTGATCTCCCGCAGGTACGCGTTCACGTCCGAGGAGGTGACGTCGCGCTGGGTGCCGTCCGGGTCGAGATACTGGAACAGCTCCTGGCCCGGCAGGTCCTGGCAGGCCTTGACGATCCGGGCGACCCGCCGGTCCTTCAGCGACACGTCCCAGGTCTTGCCGCTCTTGCCCTTGAAGCGGAACGACAGGGCCGAACCCTCGATCCGGACATGGGGATCGCGCAGGGTCGTCAGGCCGTAGCTCTTGTTGGTCCGCGCGTAATCGTCGTTGCCGACGCGGATCAGCGTGGTCTCGAGCAGGTGGACCACGGTGGCCAGCACCTTGTCGCGGGGCAGGCCCGGCCGCTTCATGTCGGCGTCGACGCGCCGGCGGATCCCGGGCAGCGCGTCCGCGAAGGCCATGATCCGCGAGAACTTGTTGGCCTCCCGCGCCTGCCGGAAGTCCGGGTGGTAGCGGTACTGCTTGCGCCCCTTCGCGTCGCGGCCGGTCGCCTGGATGTGGCCGTTCCGGCGCGGGCAGATCCAAACGTCCGTGTAGGCCGGCGGGATCGCGAGGCCGCGGATGCGGGCCAGCACCCCCTTGTCGCGCACCGGCGCACCCTTCGCGTCGCAGTAGCGGAAGCCGGTCCCGCTCCGGCGGCGGGTCAGCCCGGGCCGGCCGTCATCGACGTAGACGAGCCCGGCTTCCTCGGCCGCGGCGCGGAGGTCTCCGCCGCTCTCCGCCGTCTCGACGCACGCCATGAACAGCCCCTCCCATCGACGCCGCCGGGCTGCCTCGCCCGGCGAGAAGGCCTTGGACAACCGGCGGCACGGGATCGCCGTTCCGGGCCTGCACATCCGTCGCAGGACGGGCCCCGCCGCCGTGCTAGAGGGGACGGATGCAGTCCGATGCCGAACCCGGGAACCTGCCCGTTCCGATGCGCCGCCTGGTCTTCGTGGTGACCGAGGACTGGTTCTTCGCCTCGCATTTCCTGCCGATGGCCCGCGCCGCCGTCGGCATGGGTCTCTCGGTCGCGGTGGTGACGCGGGTCCGCCTCCACCGGGCCGCCATCGAGGCGAGCGGCGCGCAGGTCGTCAACCTGGAGGCCGAGCGGGCGAGCCTCAACCCGATGGCCGCGGGCTACGCGGCCGGGCAGCTCGCCGCGATCCTGAAGGCGCTGAAGGCCGACATCGTCCACTGCATCGCCCTGCGCGGCATCCTGGTCGGCGGCACGGCCGCCGCCATGGCGGGAATCCCGTCCCGCGTCTTCGCCCTGACCGGCCTCGGCCTCGTCGGCGCCCGGAGCGACCGCCTCGGCCGGGCGGCGCGCCTCGCCCTGCGGGCGCTGATCCGGGGGCCGCTGGCCTCGTCGCGGACGCGCTTCCTCTTCGAGAACCCCGACGACGCCCTGGCCCTCGGCCTGGACCCGCTCGACCGGTCGGTGACCGTGGTGGGCGGCGCCGGCGTCGATCCCGCGATCCTCGTCCCGCAGCCGCTGCCGCCGATGCCGCCGCTGCGGGTGGCCGTCGTCGCCCGGATGCTGTGGTCGAAGGGGATCGACGTCGCCGTCGAGGCCGTCCGCCTCGCTCGGAGCCAGGGCGCGCCGGTGGAGCTGGCGCTGTACGGCGCGCCGGACCCGTCGAACCGGCGGGCGATCGGCGCCGACACCCTGCGCGCCTGGAGCCGCGACGGCATCGTCTGGCACGGGCCGACGACCGACGTCGCGGGGGTCTGGGCCGGCCACCACGTCGCCTGCCTGCCCTCGCGCGGCGGGGAGGGCCTGCCGCGGACGCTGCTGGAGGCCGCCGCCTGCGGCCGGGCGCTGGTCGCGTCCGACGTCCCGGGCTGCCGCAGCCTCGTGCGCGACGGCGTCGAGGGCCTGCTCGTTCCCCCGGACGACGCGCCCGCCCTGGCCGCCGCGCTGGCGCGCCTGAGCGGCGATGCCGGTCTCGTCGCCGGCCTGAGCGCGGCCGCGCGGGCGCGGATCGAGACCGGGGGCTTCACCGAGACCGCGGTGACCGACCAGGTCCGCGCCGTGTGGCGCGACCTGCTGGAGGCCTGACCGTGCGCGCACCGGACGATCCCGCCGGCTTCATCCGCGCCAACACCCGCCTGCTGCCCGTCCCCCACGCGCCCGAGATCCGCCTGCACGTCGCCGACGAGGCGACCGATCTCTGGCAGCGGACCGAGGAGGAGTTGCAGGCGATCGGGCTGCCGCCGCCGTTCTGGGCGTTCGCCTGGGCGGGCGGCCAGGCGCTCGCCCGCTACGTCCTCGACAACCCGGACGTCGCGGACGGCGCGCGCGCGGTGGATTTCGCCTCGGGGTCCGGCCTCGTCGCGATCGCGGCGGCCCGCGCCGGGGCGCGCCACGTCGTCGCCAGCGACCTCGACCCCTTCGCCGTCGCGGCGATCGGGCTGAACGCCGCGGCCAACGGCGTCGGCGACCGCGTCGCCGCGATCGCCGACGATCTCCTCGCCACGGATCCCCGGGCCGATCTCGTCTTGGCGGCCGACGTGTTCTACGAGCGCGACCTCGCCGAGGCCGTGACCGCCTGGCTCGTTCGCCTGCAGGCGCGCGGCGTCACCGTGCTGATCGGCGATCCGGGCCGCACCTACCTTCCGCGGGACCGCCTCGACTGCCTCGCGACCTACGAGGTTCCGGTCTCGCGCGCGCTGGAGGATTCCGAGATCAAGCGCAGCCACGTCTGGCGGCTCCGCGGATGACGGATCCGCCGAGACGGTCCCGCCGGACCGCCGCCCGCGCGGCCGCGCCGAGGCTTTATCCGGCGCGGGAATGCGTTACCGTCGAATCGACCCGCGTCGCGTGCCGCGCATGCGCCAGGGTGTTCGGAGTCCCGGATCAGGGCGTGCTGCGGCGGAAGGTTTCGTGGTGAGTGTCGAGTCGAGTGTGAAGCCTAGCCGTGCCCGCGTCGTCGCCTTCTCGGGCAGCGCCAAGCGACCCTCGCGCACCCGCATCCTGGTCGAGGCCCTCGGCGCCGAACTCGGTCGCCTGCGCGGGATCGACCTCGCCGTGTACGACCTGATGGATGCCGGCCCGGGCCTCGGCGCGACGCAGCGGGACGACCTCTCGGCGCCCGCCGCGCGCCTCGTCGAGGCGATCGAGGCGGCGGACGCGCTGATCGTCGGGACGCCTGTCTACCAGGGCGGCTATGCCGGGCTGTTCAAGCACGTCTTCGACTTCGTCGACCCGGCCCGGATGATCGGCATGCCGGTGGCGCTGACCGCGACGGGCGGGGGCCTGCGCCACGCCCTGGTGGTCGAGCACGGGCTCCGGCCCCTGTTCGGCTTCTTCGCGGCCCATGTCGCGCCGACCTCGGTCTATGCCGGGTCCGACGACCTGGTGGACGGCCGCATCGTCGACGAGACCGTGGCGATCCGGCTGCGCGCCGCGGCCGCGGAACTCGCAGCCCTGCTCGACGTGTCGCGGACGGCCTCGTCCGGCGCATCCGGCTGACGGGAGACTCCCCCGGCCTGAGGCGGGCCCTAGATCGGAGGGGGACCACGCTCTTCCGCGAGGGATCATGTCAGGCTCTCCGCTCACGGCCGGCAAGGCGCCGACCGCGCTGCCCGCCACCTACGTCACGGCATCCGGACTGCCGCGCTACCACCCGGTCTCGCAGGCGCTGCACTGGCTGAACGCCGCCCTCGTCCTGGCGGTGCTGCCGCTCGCCTGGGTCGCGATCAGCCTGCCGCCGACACCCGCCAAGGGCAGCATGTTCGTGCTGCACAAGTCGGTCGGCCTGACGATCCTGGCAATCGTGGTCGTGCGGATCCTCTGGCGGATGATCCGGCCGGCGCCGCCGGACCCGCAGGCGCCCCGGCTCCTGACGCTGATCGGGCGCATCAACCATTTCCTGCTCTACGCGATCTTCCTGATCATGCCGATCAGCGGCTACCTGCTCAGCGCGCTGTCCGGGCGCGACACGCCGTATTTCTGGCTGTTCACGATCCCGGGACTGCCGAAGGACGACGCGACGCAGAAGATCTTCGAGTCGATCCACGTGTTCGGCCAGTGGCTCGTCTACGCCCTGGTCCTGCTGCATATCGCCGGCACGGCGTGGCACTTGGTCATCCGCCGCGACGGTCTGCTGGAGCGGATGCTGCCGGTCCAGGACGGGCGCGGCTCGTCGCGCTGACGCACCCGTCATCGAGCGCGCGGCCGTCGCCGCGCGGTGCGCTCAATCGACGCGGCGCAGGACGAAGGTGGTGCCGACCTCGGGATCGCGCCGCCACCGGCCGTCGCCGCTCGGCACGAGGTCGATGCTGTGGCCCCGCTTGGCGGTCAGCGTCATCCGGCCCTTCGCGTAGCGCCAGCGCACCGGGTCGAGCACCTCCAGGCCGCTGTCGTGGCAGCCGGGGACGATGCGCACGCCGCCGCCGGTGCCGTCGAGGTTGATCCGGCAGGTGTCGCGCTGCTGGAAGCGGTCGAGGGCGTAGAGGCCCGGCGCCGGCCCCGCCGAGGCGGTCGCGGTCGAGGCGGTCGGCGGCGGCTGCAGCTCGGCCGGCACCGGGGCCGCGGTCTGGAGCGGGGAGAGGGCCGGGCTCGCCGGATCCGTCGGCGCGGTCTCGGGCGCGGCGGCCGCGTCGGCCGGCCGCATCGCGACGATGTCGAGGGGAACGAGACTGTAGCGCTCGCCGCCCTCGGCCTGGGCGACGAGGCTGCGCTGGTCCGGCCGCTTGGCGAAATCGAGGACCGGGCGGACGTTGCGGTCGACGAGGCGGACGGCCCCGTCGACGAAGAGCCAGCCGGCGACGCTGTTCAGGACCGGCAGGGCCCGTCGGCATCCGGCCGGGAAGCGCAGCCGCTGCCCCGCCTCGCCGCTGTCGAGCACCAGCGTCATGACGCAGCGGCGGTTGGTGCCGTCCCGCGACAGGTCCCAGGTTCCAGGCACCTGCCCGAGCTTCTCGGGGAGGCTCGGCGGCGCGGTCGGAGCCGGGGGCGCTGCGAGCGTCTCCGCGGCCGGAGGAGGGGACGGCGGTGCGGCCTCCTCGGTGGCGGCGGGCACGTCCTGGGCGGCGGCCGGCCGGACGATCGCGGCGGTCGCGATCAGCGCCGATGCGGCCAGCAGGGCGGCCCGAGCCTGTCTCACGCGGTCGGTCTCCAGGGTGTCTCGGCGACGGGCGTCAGCGGACCCCGTCCCTCGAACCACGAGACGACGTTGTCGACGACGAGCTGGGCCATCGCCGCGCGGGTGTGCTCGGAGGCCGACCCGACATGCGGCAGCAGCACCGTGTTGTCGAGGGCGGCGAGGTCCGCGGGCACGTGCGGCTCGTTCTCGAACACGTCGAGGCCGGCGCCGAGGATCGTGCCCGCCTTCAGCGCCGCGGTCAGCGTCGCCTCGTCGACCAGGGTGCCCCGGGCGACGTTGATCAGGATGCCCTCGGGGCCGAGCGCCTCCAGCACGGCCGCGTCCACGAGGTTGCGCGTGTCGGCGCCGCCGGGCGCCACCACGATCAGGATGTGGACCGCGCGGGCGAGGCCGATCAACGTATCGTGATATGTGTAGGGTATGTCGGCCTGCCGGCTGCGGCCGTGATAGTCGATCGCGACGCCGAAGCTCTCCAGGCGGTGGGCGATCGCCCGCCCGATCCGGCCGAGACCGAGGATGCCGACCCGCCGCCCGCGCAGCGATGCCGTCAGCGGGAAGGGCGCCTTGGGCCAGTGGCCGTCCCGCAGGTAGCGGTCGGCCTGGGGGATCCGCCGCAGGGTGGCGAGGGTGAGGCCGAGGGCGAGGTCGGCGACCTCGTCGGTGAGGACGTCCGGCGTGTTGGTGACGACGATCCCGCGCCGCTGCGCCCCGGCGGCGTCGACGGCGTCGTAGCCCACGCCGAAATTCGCGATCAGCTCGAGGTTCGGCAGCCGGTCCATCAGCGCCCCGTCCACCCCGCCGCCGACGCAGAGCGCCCGGATCCGCGGGCCGATCTCGGCGAGCAGGGCCTCCGGGTCCGCGGCCTCAGCCAGCCGGTGGACCCCGTACCGCCCCGCGAAGGCCTTCTCCACCAACGGGTGCATCTTCCGGAGCAACAGGATCTCGACCGGGGCCTCAGCCATCGTTCACTCCCACGTTCGGCCGCACGTCGGTGTCGGCCGCCTCCCCCGTCCCGGCATAGAGCCTGTGCGGGGTGGGGCGCCAGCGCGCAGGAGTGGCCGGCGGTGACAACCGCGCGGATCAGCCGGGCGGCCGTTCGGCCGGCACAGGGCTCGCCTCTTTCGAAAACCGCGCGCGATGCCTACTAAGGACCACGCATCATCGCGAGAGTTCTGCACCGACCCCAATCGCCGAAGACGAAGACCGATGACCAGCCCGCGCACCCTCTACGACAAGATCTGGGACGACCACGTCGTCGATGTCCAGCCGGACGGCTCCAGCCTCCTCTACATCGACCGGCACCTCGTCCACGAAGTGACGAGCCCGCAGGCCTTCGAGGGTCTTCGCGTGGCCGGCCGCAAGGTGCGCCATCCGGAGAAGACGCTGGCCGTCGTGGACCACAACGTCCAGACCTCGGACCGCTCGCAGGGCATCGAGGATCCCGAGAGCCGCACGCAGCTCGAAGCGCTCGCCGAGAACGTGCGCGACTTCGGCATCGAGTTCTACGACGCCCTCGACCGCCGCCAGGGCATCGTCCACATCATCGGCCCGGAGCAGGGCTTCACGCTGCCCGGCCAGACGATCGTGTGCGGCGATTCGCACACCTCGACGCACGGCGCCTTCGGGGCGCTGGCCCACGGCATCGGCACCTCGGAGGTCGAGCACGTGCTCGCCACCCAGACCCTGGTGCAGCGCAAGGCCCGGAACATGCGCGTCTCCGTCGATGGCACGCTGCCGCCCGGCGTGACCGCGAAGGACATCATCCTGGCGATCATCGGCGAGATCGGGACCGCCGGCGGCACCGGCCACGTCATCGAGTATGCCGGCGAGGCGATCCGCGCGCTCTCGATGGAGGGCCGGATGACGATCTGCAACATGTCGATCGAGGGCGGTGCCCGCGCCGGCATGGTCGCCCCCGACGCGACGACCTTCGCCTACGTGAAGGACCGCCCGAAGGCGCCGAAGGGCGCGGCCTTCGACGCAGCCCGCCGCTACTGGGAGAGCCTCGTCACCGACGCCGGCGCGCATTTCGACCGCGAGGTGCGTCTCGACGCGGCCAACCTGCCGCCGATCGTCAGCTGGGGCACGAGCCCCGAGGACGTGATCTCGATCCAGGGCCGCATCCCGGACCCGTCCGAGATCGCCGACGAGAACAAGCGGCAGTCGAAGGAGAAGGCGCTCACCTACATGGGCCTGACGCCGGGCACCCGGATCACCGACATCACCCTGGACCGGATCTTCATCGGCTCCTGCACCAACGGCCGCATCGAGGATCTGCGCGAGGTCGCGCGGGTCGTCGGCGACCGGAAGGTGCACGAGGGCGTCTCGGCGATGATCGTGCCGGGCTCCGGCCTCGTGAAGGCGCAGGCCGAGGCCGAGGGTCTCGACAAGATCCTGAAGGCGGCGGGCTTCGACTGGCGCGAGCCGGGCTGCTCGATGTGTCTCGGCATGAACCCGGACAAGCTGCGTCCGGGCGAGCGCTGCGCCTCGACGTCGAACCGCAATTTCGAGGGCCGCCAGGGTCCCCGCGGACGCACGCACCTCGTCTCTCCGGCCATGGCTGCGGCCGCGGCGGTCACCGGACACTTCGTCGACATCCGGGAGTGGCCGCAGGGCTGAAATCGCGATTGACGCCGGCGGCTCCGTTGCCTAAACGGAGCCGTCGCCGGCCGATGGCCGACGGCGAGCCCAGGTGGCGGAATTGGTAGACGCGCTGGTTTCAGGTACCAGTCTCGCGAGAGGTGAAGGTTCGAGTCCTTTCCTGGGCACCAAATGCCTGACAGCAGCCCGCCAACGTATTGGCGGGCTTTGTTGTTTCTGGGGTGCGGGATCTGCGGACCGAGGATGCGGGCGCCCGTCCCGCCTCTCGGGCCGTCAAAGCCCGACCCACTGTCCGCGTATCGGTCGCCCCGTTCGACCGACCAGCCCCGGCGCTGTGCCGCCGTTTCCTCGGCTGTGGCGAGCCATGCGATCACGGGGCGGCGAGGAGGCACGGCGGTAGGAGTGGTCGTCCGGGTCTCAGGGGGCACCGTTCGACCTGGAGACCGGAACCGCGGTGCCATCCCGCGCGTAGACGAGGTCTCGACATTCCCCAGCGAGATCACCTCGAACCGCCCGGCTCCGGCCGTGGCGGTTTTTTCGTGCCCCGCGCTGCGACAGTGCCGTGCGCGCGGCGGCGTGACGTCCCTCCGGGGATCCACGCAAACCCGCCGGCACGGCCGCGCCGGCTTCTCCCGATCACGCTGCGGTGACGCGCCGGTAGCTTGCCGCGAAAGCCTGGGCTTCCTCGTGCGTCAGATCGGTGACCACCAGCCCCGGCGCGTAGACCGTCCAGCGGCCGTCGTTGTCCTCCGATATACGGATCTCGACCACCGCGGACCTCCTCGATTGCGAGTGGAAGCTCACCGCTACTCTCGCGAATTGTTGTGGGGGTGCAATACCTCTTAAGGTGCTGGGGTTTCCTCCGGCACGGAGACGCGGCGGCATCCGCGGGAGCCCATTTCCCGGCAGGGGCACGCCCCGCGTGACCGCTACAGCCAGCGCTCGTCGAGGTCCGTGGCGTTCCTGTCCGCGACAGGCTGCGTCTCGTCACCCTCGGCGAACACCACCACGTCGTCCGGTCCGACGTCGCGGGTCGCGTAGAAATCCCAGCGCCGGTGGATCACGCGCGGACCGCCGAAGATCCGGTAGGCGTTCCAGTACCGGTCGTCCCGGAAGCCGACATAGTGGACGCAGCGGGTCGCCATCGGCTCACCGGAGGCGGGCCATCAGCCGGGCCAGGCGCGGCCGCAGCGGCAGCGACAGCCGGTAGGCCAGCTCGGCGACCGGCACAATCGGCCGGACACCGAGGACGCGCAGGTCGACCAGGCGGCCGAGCCAGCGCCAGCCGGGCAGTGTCTGCCAGAGGCGCGCGAACGCGGCGGCGCCGGAGATCAGCTGCCCGTCCGCGGTCCGGACATGGAAGCGGCGCAGGGTTCGGGCTCGGTCGAGATCCGCGCCGAGCGCCGGCTCGGGCGCCCCGGAGCCGACGTCGACGAAGGCGAGCCGGTCCGCGCCGGCGCACCGGCGATACTGGTCGATCTCGGCGCGGCACAGTGGGCAGCCGCCGTCGTAGTAGACGCTGAGCCGCCCGTCGGAGCGATCCTCGGCCATGGCCCGCCGGTGCTCAGGGGCTCAGTTCGCGGGCGGGCTCAGGACGAGCTTGCCCTTGAAGGGCGCGTCGGCGTTGCGCGTGCTGGTGCAGGCGTACTCCTCCTGCCCGGCCTTCATCGTCCGCAGGCGCAGCGTGCCCTTGCCGTTCTGCTTGACCGTGTAGCCCTTCTCGCTGGCGACATGCACGAGGTCTCCGTCGGCGTGCAGCACGAGGCCGTTCTCGAACTGCCCGGGCGCGGTGATCGTCACCGGCGCGTCGGCGCTGCTCACGATCTTCAGCGCGACGTTGGTGTCGGCCGGAAGCTTGAGCTCGGCCGGGTCGCAGACCGGCTTGCCGTCCTTCAGGCTGATCGTCAGCTCCACGGGCGGCATCGCGTCAGTGGCGGGCGGCGGCAGGGGCTTGCCCTGAGCCAGGGCCGGCCCTGCGGCCAGGACAGCAGAGAGAGCCAGGAGCGTCGCCGATCCGCGCGCGAGTGTCAGCATGTGGGTTCAGTTCCGATTGGAGGGGCAGCGCGCTCCGCCGAGCACACCGCCGGGAAAGGCGGCGCGGTCAGCGACGTTCCCGGGCGCAACGCCGCACCCGGGTGGATGCCAGCGATCGCGCCCGCGGGTCCCGCCGCCGGATCAGCCGGCATATCCCGGGGGCGTCACGCGGTATAAGGACCCGCTTCGGTTTTGAGTGAGGTCGATTCGCGTGCGGTCCGGTTCAAGGCTCTCCGAGCGCTGGTTCACGCTGGCGCTCTGGCTCGTCGCGCTGGTCTTCGCGTGGTTCCTGATCGGGCTCGGCTCGCTGGTCGTCGGCGATCTGCCGCAGGTTGAGCACCGCTACACTCTCGACCAGTTCCTCGACACCGACCAGGGCACGGCGTCGGCCGAGGCCCTCAAGCAGATCCGCCGGGAGCAGGACGACAACCGCCGGACGGTCGAGCAGGACCAGCTCGCCCTCGAGGCTGCGCAGGCCGCCTCCGAGGGCGCGCGCGAGACCTTCGCCAACTGGCTGAAGACCCGCGACGCCACGCAGCGGGTCGACCAGGATCCCGGGCTCATCGCGCGCACGCAGCAGCTCGACGCGCTGAAGGCCGCCGAGCGCACCATCGAGGAGCGGCTCGCGGCCCTGGCGCGGACGGGGCTCGACCTGTCGGAGCGCGAGGCGGCGCAGCTGCGCGTGGACACCGATCTGCGGGCCGCCGCGCAGACACGCCTCGACGCGGCCGAGCGCGGCCAGGAGCTGCGCGTCTTCGGCTATCGCCTCGCCCTGACGCTGCCGCTGCTGGCCCTCGCCGGATGGCTCCTGCTCAAGCGCCGCCGCACCCGCAACTGGCCCTTCGTGTGGGGTTTCGCCTTCGCGGCGGCCTTCGCGTTCTTCGTCGAGCTCGTGCCCTACATGCCGAGCTACGGCGGCTACGTGCAGTACGGCGTCGGCGTGATCGTCACCCTGGTCGCGGGCCGGGCGGCGATCAACGCGCTGCACGCCTACCGCGCCCGGCAGGCCGTGGTGGAGGCGCGCCCGGACGCCGAGCGGCGGACCGAGATCGCCACCGACCAGGCCCTGGCGCGCCTCGCCAAGAAGGCGTGCCCGGGCTGCGAGCGGCCGATCGCCCTCGACGACGCGAGCACGAATTTCTGCCCCCATTGCGGGCTCGGCATCTTCGCGCACTGCCCGTCCTGCGCGCAGCGCAAGAGCACCTTCGAGCGCTTCTGCCGGGCCTGCGGCACCCGGAGCCCGGATCTCGCGAGCGAGGCGCCCTGACGCCGCCCGGGCACCCGGGCACGCCTCAGGCGTTGTCGCCCCGGATCGCCGCGATGACCGCGTCGGTGACCTGACGGGTCGTCGCCGTGCCACCGAGGTCCGGCGTGTGCAGGTTCGGATCCGCGGTGACCCGCTCGACCGCGCGCATCAGCCGGTCGGCCGCCGGCTTCTCGCCGAGGTGCTCCAGCATCTGGCACGCCGTCCAGAAGGTCGCGACCGGGTTGGCGATGCCCTTGCCGGCGATGTCGAAGGCCGAGCCGTGGATCGGCTCGAACATCGACGGGTAGGTCCGCTCCGGGTTGATGTTGGCGGTCGGCGCGATGCCGAGCGACCCGGCGAGCGCCGCCGCGAGGTCCGACAGGATGTCCGCGTGCAGGTTCGTCGCCACGATCGTGTCGAGGGTCTCGGGCTTCGTCACCATGCGCATCGTCATGGCGTCGACCAGCATCTTGTCCCAGGTCACGTCCGGGAAGTCCTTCGCGACCGCGGCGGCGATCTCGTCCCACATCACCATGGCGTGGCGCTGGGCGTTGGACTTGGTGACCACGGTGAGCAGCTTGCGCGGACGGGAGCGGGCGAGCTCGAACGCGTAGCGGATGATCCGGTCGACCCCCGAGCGGGTCATCATCGAGACGTCGGTGGCGACCTCGTTGGGATGGCCCTGGTGGACCCGTCCGCCGACGCCGGCATACTCGCCCTCCGAGTTCTCCCGCACGATCACCCAGTCGAGCTCCGGACCCGAGACGTTGCGCAGCGGACTGGTGATGCCCGGCAGGATCCGAGTCGGGCGGACGTTGGCGTACTGGTCGAAGGGCTGGCAGATCGCGAGCCGCAGGCCCCAGAGGGTGATGTGGTCGGGCACGTCCGGCGCCCCAACCGCGCCGAAGAAGATCGCGTCGTGGTTCCGGATCTGGTCACGGCCGTCGGCCGGCATCATCGCGCCGTGCCTCTTGTAGTAGTCCGATCCCCAATCGAAATGGTCGAACTGGAAAGCGAAGGAGCCGGTCTTCTCGGCCAGCGCGTCGAGCACCTCGATGCCGGCGGCGATGACCTCGACGCCGATGCCGTCCGCGGGGATGGCCGCGATGGTGTAGGTCTTCGTCATGGGTGTCTTCCCGTGTGTCTTCGGGGGCGAGACGAGAAAGCGAGCGCGTGACGGTGGGCGCGCGCTCGGCGTCCGGATCGGGACGTGTAACGTTTTGTGACACCGTGCAGTTTCGCGTTGCCGTGCCGCCGGCCGCCCCTATGCTCGCCCCATGCACGAGGGCACCACCATCGCCATCGTCGAGGACGATCCCGACATCCGCGCCCTGCTCGCCGGCTACCTGGAGGGCGAGGGGTTCCGCGCCGTCGCCCTCGACGGCGGCGCGGCCCTCGACCGCCTGATCGCGGCGGGCCCCGCGCCCGACCTCGTCGTCCTCGACTGGATGCTGCCCGGCGAGGACGGCCTCTCCATCTGCCGCCGCCTCCGCGACGCCGGTGGCCCGCCCGTCGTGATGCTGACCGCCAAGGACGAGGACATCGACCGAGTCCTCGGCCTGGAGATGGGCGCCGACGACTACGTCTCGAAGCCGTTCAACCCGCGGGTCCTGCTGGCCCGGATCCGCGCGGTCCTGCGACGGGCCCACGTCGCCGGCGGCCAGCCCGCCGCGGCCGCCTCCGAGCGTCTCAGTGTTGCCGACCTCGTCGTCGATCTCGCGGCCCGCACGGTGATCACCGGCGATCCCGCCGCCGAGATCCCGCTGACCAGCGCCGAGTACGACCTGCTCCACTGCTTCGTCACCCGGCCACAGCGGGTGCTCTCGCGCGACCAGCTCCTGGACTGGACCCGGGGCCGGACCGCCGACGCCTTCGACCGCACCATCGACGTCCAGGTCAGCCGCCTGCGGCACAAGCTCGACGCCTCGGGCAGTCAGGCCGCGTCCCTGCTCAGGACCGTGCGCAATGCCGGCTACATCCTGGCCGCCCCGGTCCGCTCCGGAACACCGTGATGGGCCGCGTCGGGCTCCTCGGGCGCATCATGCTGCTCCTGCTCGGCGCCCTCTCCCTGCTCGTCCTCGCCACCGTGGCCCTGGATCACTGGCAGCGCCGGGAGGAGCGGCTGCCCGCGGGCTCGCGCTTCCCGCGGGTCGACCAGGCCGCCGGCATCATGACGCTGCTGCGCGACGCGGATCCCGCCCAGAGGCCGGCCATCCTGAAGGCGGTCAGCGGCGAGGTGCTGCGGGCCGAGATCGTCGACGCGCCGCCCGACACCGTCGACCTGATCCGCGAGCCCCGCCTGGAAACCCGGATCCGGCGGATGACGGCCGAGCCGGCCGACCGCGTCCAGGCCTACACCGACGCCGCCCTGCTGCGCCGCGGCGTCGATCCGGCCAACATCGCGCAGGCCGAGCGCGCCGGGCCGATCGGACGCCTCGCGCTGGCGACCTACCGGCTGCCCGACGGCCGGTACGCCGTGATCAGCGCGGCCGAGCATCATCGCTCGCTCATGCCGTGGCTGTTCGGCCAGCCGCTGAGCCTCTGGGTCGCGGTGCTCGGCGCCGCGGCGGCCGGTCTCGTCCTGGTCGGCACGCGCCACGAACTCGCGCCGCTGCGCCGCCTGACCGACGCGGTCTCCCGGTTCGACGGCCGCGCCCCGGAGCGGGTGAGCGCGCCCCGAGGGGCGCCCGAGATCCGGCGTCTCGCCCAGGCGGTGCAGGGCATGCAGGAGCGGATCGCCGGCCTCATGGCCGAGCGCTCGCTGCTGATCGGCGCCATCTCGCACGACCTCAAGACCTACCTGACGCGGCTGCGCCTCCGCGCCGAGGTGGTGGCGGAGCCGCTGCTCCGGGACAAGCTCGTGGCGGATCTCGACGCCATGACCGAGCTGATCGAGGCGTCCCTGGGGTTCGCCCGCGGCACCGCCGTCGAGGCGACCCGGGCGCCGGTGGATCTCGCCGATCTCGTCGCCGTCGAGGTGGCCGAGCACGCCGCCCAGGGCGCCACGATCAGCCTGACCGGCGAGGAGGTGCGGGACGCCACCGTGGCCGGCGACGCGGTCGCCCTGCGCCGGGTCGTGGCCAACCTGATCGGGAACGCCGTCAAGTTCGGACGCTCCTCGGTGGGGGTGGCGGTCAGCCGGGCCGGGACGGTGTGCCGGATCGTCGTCGAGGATGACGGGCCGGGCATTCCCGAGGCGGAGCGGACGGCGGTGTTCAGCCCGTACTACCGGGTCGAGCGCTCGCGCAGCCGGCAGACCGGCGGGACAGGCCTGGGCCTCGCCATCAGCCGGCAGATCGCCGAGGCCCACGGCGGCACGGTGGTGGCCGAGGCGGGCGCGGGCGGCGGCGCGCGGCTCGTCGTGACCCTGCCGAGCCTGTCCTGACGGCGGGCCGCAACGGGCCCGCAACCGGCCGTTACACATCGTTACAGGACGGCGCTCCCCGGTCACATCCTGGCAGCGCGCGCGGACGAACCTTCGCTCACACGCCGCGGCGGATCCTCCGTCCCGGCGGCGGCAGCCGGCCCCGGGCCGCGCTGACCGATCGAGCAGAAGGAGATCACCGATGCTGAAGGTTCTCGCTCCCGCCGCCCTCCTCGTGAGCCTCGCGGTGCCCGCCTCGGCGCTGCCGCTGGTGCAGGACGCCGTCTCCGACGGCGCCGACGGCGCCCGGATCATCCAGGTCTACGGCGGCTGCGGCCCCTACGGCCATCGCGGCCCGTACGGCGGCTGCCGCACCGGAGGCCAGTGGGGCGGCTACATCCGCGGCCGCTCGTGCCCGGCGGGCTTCCACATCGGCCCCTACGGCCGCCGCTGCTGGCCGAACTGAGCCGCCGGGACGCTCGATCGCGTCCCCCGTTCCGCGTCCGGCCCCGCGGCCGGACTCCCGTGGAGACACTCCCGGAGTTGAGTCATGATCCGCACTCTCGTCCTGCCCGTGGCGCTCGCCGCGGGGGTCCTGTTGGCCGGCTCGAGCGCCGAGGCGCGCGACGGCTGCGGGCCCGGCTTCCACCGCAACGTCTACGGCTGGTGCCGGCCGAATCTGGGCTACAGGCCGTTCGTCTACGTCCCGGTCTATCCGCGCGTCGGCTACCGGTGGCACTACGGCTACCGCTGGCACCGACGCTTCGCGTGGGGCGGCGGCTATCGCTGGGGCGGCTTCCGCCATGCCGGCTGGCATGGGGGATGGCGCGGCGGCTGGCATCGGGGCTGGCACGGGGGCTGGCACGGTGGCTGGCACCACGGCGGCTGGCACCATCGCTGGTGACCCCGTGCCGGATCCGGCCGCGCCCGTCCCCTACGGCAGGACGAGCCCCGACGCCGCGTAGGTCAGGGCCGCGACCAGGGCCGCGGCCGGCATCGTGATCACCCAGGCGATCACGATGCCCTGCGCGACGTTCCAGCGGACCGCCGAGACCCGGCGGGCGGCGCCGACGCCGACGATGGCGCCCGTGATCGTGTGGGTGGTCGAGACCGGGATGCCGAAGGCCGTCGCGGCGGACAGCGTCGCGGCGCCGCCGGTCTCGGCGCAGAACCCCTGCATGGGCGACAGCCGCGTGATCTTCGACCCCATCGTGTGGACGATGCGCCAGCCGCCCATCAGGGTGCCGAGGGCCATGGCGGTCTGGCAGGACAGCACCACCCAGAGGGGCACGTGGAAAGCCCCGCTCTCGCCGTGGGCGTAGAGCAGGGCCGCGATGATGCCCATGGTCTTCTGGGCGTCGTTGCCGCCGTGGCCGAGCGAGTAGAGCGAGGCCGAGACGAACTGGAGGCCCCGGAACAGGCGGTCCACCGCGTGCGGCGTCGAGCGGACGAAGATCCACGAGACCGCCAGCATCAGCAGCAGCCCGAGGGCGAAGCCCAGGGCCGGCGAGAGGACGATGGCGGCGCTGGTGGCGATGACGCCGGGCCAGACGATCACGCCGACCCCTGCCTTTGCGATGCCGGCGCCGAGCAGGCCCCCGATCAGGGCGTGGGAGCTGGAGGACGGGATGCCGGCGTACCACGTGACCAGGTTCCACGTGATGGCGCCGCCGAGCGCGCCCATGATGACCCGGTCGTCCACCGTCGCAACGTCGATGATGCCCGAGCCGACCGTGCCGGCGACGTGCAGGCCGAAGACCAGGAAGGCCACGAAGTTGAAGAACGCCGCCCAGAACACGGCGTAGCGGGGCGCCAGCACCCGCGTCGACACGATCGTGGCGATGGAGTTCGCGGCGTCGTGCAGCCCGTTCAGGAAGTCGAAGACCAGGGCGAGGACGATGAGGACGACGAGGAGCGTCACGCGGCGACCTGCGGCTCAGACATGTTCGACGACGATGCTGCTGATCTGGTTCGCCACGTCCTCGAACCGGTCCATGACCTTCTCCAGGTGGCCGTACAGCTCGGACCCGACGAGGAAGGCCATGGGGTCCCGCCCCGAGGCCTTGAACAGGGCCTTCAGCCCGTCATTGTGCAGGTCGTCGGCCCGCCCCTCCAGCTCGATGACGCGCTCGGTCAGGCTGTTCAGCGCGGCGGCGTTCTCGCCGAGGGCCCGCAGCTTCGGCAGCGCCTCGGCGGTGACCTGCGCGGCCTCCTGGATGACCGCGCCCATCTCGCGCATCGCCGGCTCGAAGGTGGTCACCTCGAAGAGCTGGACCGCCTTGGCGGTCTTGAGCATCTGGTCGATGGCGTCGTCGAGGGAGCCGACCAGGGCCTGGATGTCGCCGCGGTCGAACGGCGTGATGAAGGTCCGGCGGACCGCCAGCAGCGCCTCGCGGGTGATCCCGTCGGCCGCGTCCTCGTGGGCCGCGATCGCCGCGTAGGCCGCCGGGACGGCCTGAGTCCCGTCGAGAAGTCCTCGCAGGGCAGCCGCGCCGTCCTCGAGCGTCCGCGCGTGACGCTCGAAGAGATCGAAGAACCGGTCCTCCCGCGGCATCAGGGCGCGAAACCAAGCCAGCATGGCGTGTCCGGATCGAGAGGTCGGCGCGGCGGCCGGGTGCGGCGGCACCCGGCAAGCACAACGGGCGAGAGCGCCGACCCGATCCGGGAGCCGGCAAACAATCTGCCGGCGGGGCGGCGCCGGCCGGCGCCGCTCAGCGGACCGGGCTGGCGGCGGCGTGGAGCCAGCCGAAATCCACCGGGTAGCCGAGCCCGTGCAGCATCTTGACCCGCTTCCAGGAGGCCGACCGCGCCGCGGCCGCGTCCTGCCCGGCGTCGATCTCGGCGCTCTCCATTTCCTGGAGCTCGCGGGTCAGCGACTCGCGCAGGCCTGCGGCCTTCATGTTGCCGAGCGCGGCGGTGAAGGCCTGCTCGGCGATCCGAACCTGATCACAAATCTGACGCACGCTCATCAGTACCGATCCCTCCAGCCCGGCGTGAACACTGCATTTCCGCAGTGAACAGGTAGCTATCACGCGCGCCGGCGGCGGGAGATGTACGTCTTTGGTGCAGCGCTAGTCACCGCATGGGGAGCAGGCCGGGGCGCCGCATCGTCCGCGGCGGACGCGCCCAGCGCCGCTTGCGTCCGAAAGTGCGGCGCGGATCGGCGAGGCGCGCGTCCATCTCCATCTTGCGACCCAACCGCGGCTGGACGCTGGCGCCGATCGCCACCAGCGCGGCCGAACCGATCAGCGCGACGAGTACCGCACCCCAGAACACGCTCTCGAACATCAGGCACTCCCGGTCTGGAGCCCCGCCGCCGACCGTTCCGGACTGCGGACGATTGCTGATGAAGCTAGACCATTCCCGCGAATGTAATCAACGCCCTGTATCGCCCGGTATTCAACTGTCGACAACTGATTGCGCCCACCCGCGACGCCCGCGCGCGTGGCGGGCGTCCCGTCCTTGCGCGGGATCAATGCGCGCGCCGCCCCGGTCTCCCACGATCCCCGCGCCCAACCGGAGCCCGGACCATGCACCTCTATCGCGTCACCTTCTACAAGACCGTCGCGGACGATACCGGCCACGAGCACCGGGTGCGGCAGCGCGCGATCCTGGTCCGGGCGCCGTCGGAGGTGTCGGCCGTCTGGCAGGCCAAGGCGCTGCTCTGCGCGGGGGCCCGGGTGGTCGACTGGCGCCTGCGCGCCGACAGCTGCGAGGTCGCCGCCCTGCCGGCCGCCGCGTAGGTCGACCGGACCTGCGGGCACCGGGACCGGCCCGGATCCGCACCGGCCATCGACCTCTCACCCGAGCCCGTCCCTCTCGCTTCCGGGACGTGCGGGTGGATCCGAGACGACGGGGTGAGGCCTCCGCGCTCGGCCTGGTGACCGGGACCGCGCCCCGGCCGCAACGTCAGCGGGTGCGGCACCGCACGCCGCGGGACCGGGCCCGTCCCGCTGCGGCCCCATTCCGCTGCGACACGGCCCCGGTCGGCGAGGCGATCGCCAGCGCCCGCTCCCTCTGCCTCGCGGTGGCGGCGACGATCCCGACGCCGGCCCCCCGCTCCCCGCCGAGCCCGCCTCGGCGGGCCGGGCCGATCGGGGCGGATTTTACCAAGCGTTCATCCTCCGGGTGTCCGATCCGGAGGGTCACAGGCGGGAAAGCGGAAGCGATGCCGAGCGAGACGAACCGAGCGATTCAGGATGCCCCGGCGCAGGAGCCGATCCTGGAACTGTGGCGCATCCTCGCCCTCGCGCTGATCGTCGCGGCCGGCATGCTGTTCGTCCATCTGGTCGTGCCCGCCGAGGCCGACGCGGCCCCGGTCGCCACGGCGCAGATCGCGGGCGCCCAGATCCTGCGGTGACGGGCACGGCCTGACAGGCGACCCCGACGCGGCGCCCGAGCCGTCCCCCGGCCGCCCCGCCTACTCGCCGCGCGCCGCGCCGAGCCCGGCCTGATCCAGCGCACTCGCGGCCGCCCTCAGCTCGCGCCGGGCTTCGGCGATCGCCGTCGCCTTCTCGTCGCCCTGCGCGTTCAGGGCCTCCAGAAAGGCGGTCCAGTCCGCGCGGGCACTGCTCGGGATCTGGCCGTCGAGCTTCTGGCGCAGCAGGGCGACGCGGCCCTCGGGCGTCGCGACCGTCGGGGCCGCGGCGTCGGCGTCGTACACGCCGACCGCGCAGGTCTGGTCCCCGGCCCGGGTGTAGTAGGTGGTCTTGGGCTCCTCGACGGTGCTGCCCGGCTTGGGGAACAGGTAGCGGATCACCGAGATCTGGCCGGGCCTGGCCGTGTCCAGCATCGTGCGGATGAAGTGGTGGCCGGTCCGGTCGTGCAGGTCGCGGACGTCGTGCCCCTTCAGGATCGGGTTCGGGTGGGCGGTCATGACGCCGTCCGCATCGATACAGAACACGTAGGTGTCGGCGGTGCGGAACCCGCGCGTGCCGTCGGTGAAGTCCTGGAGCGCCCGGGTCCGGTCGGCTTTCAGGGCCCGATCGACGCGGCCGAGCATCCAGGAGGCGAAGCCATTCGGGCTCGGATCGTCGCAGGATACCGGAGCCTCACCGTCACCGCAGGCCCGGGCCGGCGCGACCGCTCCCAGTCCGAGCAGCGCGAGGATCGCCAGTCTCGAAGCCCTGGACGCCATCGGCCTCTCCCGCTTTCAACATGACGTGTCGAACCGGTGGAATGAGAGACCTGTCAGCCTGAACCGGTCATCACCCGAACAAGGGATGACAGGGCGAGAGACGCCGCACTGCCTCACTGCATCGGCAGCGGCACCGCCTCCACGGCGACGTCGCCGATGCCCCGGGCGGCGAGGGCCGCGCGCAGGGCGTCGGTCAGGCAGGTGCCGGCCGTGAAGGCGCCGAGCGCCGAGCCGTGCCGGTCCGCCTCGCGGGGGAGGGGGCCGATCAGCTGCACGACGCGCCGGGCGATGGCGGGCGCCGGGTCGATCCAGGTCACCGGCCAGGGCGCGAGCGCCTGGAGGCGCGGCAGCAGCAGCGGATAGTGGGTGCAGGCGAGGCAGACCACGTCGGTGCGCCGCCCGTCCGCCTCGGTGACGAAGCAGGGGGCGATCTCGGCGGCGAGGGTGGCGTCGTCCACCGGCGCGCCCGCGAGCTCGGTCTCCGCGAAGCCGGCAAGGTTCTGCGAGCCGACCAGCGTCACCGCGCAGGAGCCCGCGTAGGTCGCGATCAGGTCGTGGGTGTAGGAGCGCGCCACCGTGCCGGGCGTCGCCAGCAGGGTCACGAGCCGCGAGCGCGTCGCCTCGGCGGCGGGCTTGATCGGCGGGACCACCCCCACGAAGGGCGTCGTGAAGCGCTGGCGCAGAGCCGGGAGCACCAGCGTCGAGGCGGTGTTGCAGGCGATGACCACGAGGTCGGGCCGGTGGGTCGCGACCAGCCGCTCCATCACGGCGAGGACGCGGGCGACGAGGGTCGCCTCCGAGAGCCGGCCGTACGGGAAGGCGGCGTCGTCGCCGACATAGACGTAGCGGGCATCCGGGCGGGCGCGCCGCACCGCGTCGAGGACGGTCAGGCCGCCGAGGCCGGAATCGAACACCAGGATGGTCGGCTCTGCGGCGCAGCGCAGAGCGGCGGCGGACAGGCTGGCCCCGGCCATCAGATCGATCCGCATGAGAACCCCGGACTCCTCGAAGAGCGTCCCAAAATCTCGGCAGCGAGGGTTAAGGCGGTGTCACTGCGGCGAGAGAAAGACCCGTGATCCCCAACCCGTTCCGTTAACCGCCGTGCCGACGCGGCGAAGAGGCCCGGTGGGCCGAGCGGCGACCGCGCGTCGACCAGGCGCACGCGAAGCCGCCGCGTTCGCTCTTGCAGAGGTTGTCGGAACACGGCCGGAACATATCTTCTGCGCGCCGGCCGGGGTCGAGAAGACGGTTCTCGGTCAGGCCCGAAAAAAGGGATCATCGTCATGGCAGCGACAGCCGCACTGCGCCCGGACGAGAGACGCGAGCCCGCGGCACCGGCCTTCCCGCCGCCGCACGTCACGGCCAGGCCGATCGACCGGGCCGCCTGGATCGCCGCCTACCGGCAGGTCCGGAGCGAGACCGAGCGCCGCGCCGCGCCGCTCTCGCCGGAAGATCAGCAGGTCCAGTCGATGGCCGATGCCAGCCCGACCAAGTGGCACCGGGCGCACGTCACGTGGTTCTTCGAGCAGTTCCTGCTGCGGGAGCACCTGCCGGGCTACGCGATCTACGACGCGCGGCTGCACTATCTGTTCAACTCGTACTACGTGGCGGCCGGTCCCCGTCAGCCGCGCATCCAGCGCGGCATGATCACCCGCCCGACCATGGCGGAGGTCGCGGCCTACCGCGCCCATATCGATCGGGCGGTCGAGGCCCTGCTGGGCCAGGCCTCCGAGCGCGCGCTCGAGGCGGTGCTGCCGATCCTGGAGATCGGCCTCTACCACGAGCAGCAGCACCAGGAGCTCCTCCTCACCGACATCCTGCACGCCTTCGCGCAGAACCCGCTGAACCCGGCCTACGACCCGGACTGGCGCTTCCCGAAGGCGGCGGCGCAGGCCGGCCAGGTCACCCTCGACCGCGCGATCGCGTGGATCGGGCATGCGGGCGAGGGGTTCTCGTTCGACAACGAGTCGCCCCGGCACGAGACGCTCATCCCGGCCGGCCGCCTCGACCGGGCGCTGGTGACGAACCGCCAGTGGCTCGCCTTCATGGAGGATGGCGGCTACGCCAAGCCGGAGCTGTGGCTCTCGGATGGCTGGTATGCCGGGCCGGCGGAGGGCTGGGAGGCCCCCGGCTACTGGCGCCGGGACGGGGAGGGGTGGGCGACCATGACGCTGGGCGGCGAGCGCCCGGTGGATCTCGACGCCCCCGTCACCCACGTCAGCTACTACGAGGCCGACGCCTACGCCCGCTGGGCCGGCCGCTTCCTGCCGACCGAGTTCGAGTGGGAGGTCGCGGCCCGCGACGGCAGTCTGCCGGACGCCTTCGGCCTCGTCTGGCAATGGACCCGCAGCGCCTACGTCCCCTACCCGGGGTACCGGCCGCTCCCGGGGGCGCTCGGCGAGTACAACGGCAAGTTCATGGCCAACCAGTTCGTGCTGCGGGGCTCGTCGGTGGCGACCCCCGAGGGCCATGCCCGGCTGCCGTACCGCAACTTCTTCTATCCGCACCAGCGCTGGCAGTTCACCGGCCTGCGCCTCGCCGACGCCGCCTGACGCGCCCCGGAGCCGCCCTTGACCATCAAGCCCACCTTCGCCGACGCGACGCCGGTCACGCTGGACGCGCCGCCGCTGAGCTTCCTCGACGACGTCCGCGCAGGCCTGTCCAAGCCCCAGAAGGCCCTGTCGCCGAAATACTTCTACGACGAGGCCGGGTCCGCGCTGTTCGAGGCGATCACGCGGCTCCCGGAATACTACCCGACCCGGACCGAGATCGGCATCCTCGACGCCTGCGGGCCCGAGATCGCCGCGCTGCTGCCGGCCCACGCGGCGCTGGTGGAGTTCGGCAGCGGCTCGACCGTGAAGCTGCGCCGTCTCCTGCGCCACCTCGACACCCTCGCGGCCTACGTGCCGGTGGACGTCTCCGGCGAGTTCCTGCGCGGGCAGGCGGAGGTCCTGCGGGGCGACTTCCCGGACCTGCGGGTCGAGCCGGTGGTGGCCGACTTCACCCGCGACTTCGACCTGCCGGACAGCCTGAACGGCCTGCCGCGCGCCGGGTTCTTCCCGGGCTCGACCATCGGCAACTTCGACCCGCACGAGGCCGAGGCGCTGCTGCGCCGGTTCGGGCGGATCCTGGGGCCGGGCGCCCACATGATCGTCGGCGTCGACCTCGTGAAGGACGCGGCGGTGCTGGAGACCGCCTACGACGACGCGCAGGGCGTGACGGCGGCCTTCAACCTCAACCTCCTGACCCGGATCAACCGGGAGCTCGCCGGCCGCTTCGAGCCGGGCGCGTTCAGCCACCGGGCGGTGTTCAACACCGACGCCTCGCGGATCGAGATGCATCTCGTCGCCCGCGACGCCCAGGCGGTGCGGGTCGGCGCCGACACCTTCGCGTTCGCGGCGGGCGAGACGATCCATACCGAGAGCAGCTACAAGTACACGCCGGCCACGTTCCGCGCGCTGACCGAGCGGGCGGGCTGGACGTGGCTGACGGTCTGGACCGACCCGGACCAGCTGTTCTCGGTCCATGCGCTCCGGCTGGACTGAGCGGGGCCGGGCGGGGCACGCGGATCCATGCGCTTCGGCCCACGCTGGTTCCTGCTGGTGGCGCCGTGCCTCGGCGCCCTGGCGGGGCTCCTCTACGGGGTGATCTTCGGGATCGCCCCGCTGACCGGGACGGCGATCCGCGGCGCGATCATCGGCACGCCGATCCTGCTCTACGAGCGCCAGCTGCTGGCGCCGCGCCTGCGCGACCGCATCCGCGGCCTCGCGACGCCGCTGTTCCTGCTCGCCACCGTGGCGCTCTACATCGCGCTGATCGTGGTCGGGAACGCGGTCGCCAGCACGGTGCTGAACCAGCTGTTCCGCTTCATGTACAGCGAGCGGAACGCGATGCTGATGTCGCAGTCCGGCCTGCTCTACGCGCTCGGCATCTCGGCCCTGGTGGTGTTCGTGTTCCGGGTCCGCGACCTGATCGGCCCCGGCGTCTTCGCCAACCTGCTGATCGGGCGCTACCACCGGCCGATCAGCGAGGAGCGGATCTTCCTCTTCCTCGACGTGACCGGGTCGACGCGCTTCGCCGACCGCCACGGCGACCGGGCGGCGCAGGCCTATCTCGGGCAGGTGTTCAACGCCCTGGCGCTGCCGGTGGCGCGCGCCCGCGGCTCCATCGACGACTACGTCGGCGACCTCGCGCTGGTGACCTGGACGATGGAGCGGGGCCTGCGCGACGCCGCCTGCCTGCGCTGCGTCTTCGCGTTCCAGGAGCGGCTCGCCACCGAGGCGGAGAGCTGGCGGGATCGCTTCGGGCAGGTGCCGCAGTTCCGCGCCGCGCTGCATTGCGGCCCGGTCGTGACCGCCGAGATCGGGCTGGAGCGGCACAAGATCGCGTATTTCGGCGACGTCGTGAACACGACGGCCCGGCTCGAGGCCCTGTCGAAGACCTTGGGGGTCGACGTCCTCGTCTCGGCCGACCTCCTCGCCCGGCTCGGCCCTTTGCCGGACGACCTCGTGGCGGAGGATCTCGGGGCCCACGCCCTGCGCGGCCGCGCCGAGCCCCTGGCGGTGGCGGCGATCCGGCGCCGGGCCGCCGTCGCGGCACCCGCGCGGCCGCTGCCGAGCCGCGCCGCGACCGCCTGAGCGGGCCGCCGAGACGGATGGCCAACACGGATAGCCAAGACGGATAGCCGAGACGGGCAGCTCAGGCGCCGAGCGCCTTCAGCACCGCCCGGGCCGCGCGCTCGCCGTCGAGGGTCGCCCCGCCCACCGTCATGGCGCCGCCGCCCGCCAGCGCCTCCCCGGCGAAGAACACGCGCCCGCCGACCGGCGCGCGCAGGCGGTCGCGGGCCTCCGCGTGGCCGGGGGCGGCGATCGAGTAGGAGCCCCGGGCGTGCGGGTCCGTCCACCAGCCGGCGAGGCGCCCGGCCTGGACGGCGCTGCGGGCGCCGCCGCCGAGGACCGCGACCAGGCGCTCGGTGGCGAGCGCCACCGCCTCCGCCTCACCGGCCCGGCACAGGTCGCGCGCGAGGTCGCCGCCGAGATTGGCCACCGCCAGGGACCGGCCGAAGGGCTGCATCTCGAAGTAGATCGTCGGGCCGCCCGTCGCCACCGAGACCGCGTCGCCGAGGTCGGCACCGTCGAGGCGCGCGGGGTCGAGGCGCAGGCCGATCTTGGTGTAGGCGCCCATCGACAGGCCGTCGAGCGCCGTCCGGGCGGCGTCCGGCAGGTCCGGCGCGAACGCCACGGCTCCGGCCTTCAGCACGCCGACCGGCACCGTGACGATGGCGGCGGCGGCCGCGATCGTGCCCCGCGCCGTCTCGACCCGGACCCCGCGGCCCGACCAGTCGATCGCCCGCACGGGGCAGCCGAGGCTGACCGGCAGGTCGGCGAAGTGCCGCGCCACGAGGTCGCCGTAGCCGTCGATCCAGAGGTCGGAGCCGGACCAGAGCCGGTCGTAGTCCACGGCCGAGACCCGCTCGGGATCCTCGCCGAGGGAGAGCCGGCTCAGGCCGGCCGCCGCCAGGGCGGCGTCGGGGCCGCCGGCCCGGGCCGCCTCCGCCAGGGACGGGTCGCCGCCCTTCGGGGCGAGCAGCGCGTCGAGGCCGGAGAAGCCGGCGCGCCGCTGCGCCGCCTCGGCGACGGTGGCGGGACGGCCGTCGACGACGAGCCGGCGCGCCCAGCCGTCCTCGCGGGCGACGTGCGCCCCGGCCGCCCGGGCGATGGGCGCCCAGGGATTGCGCTCGGCCCAGTGGATGTACTCGGCGCCGGCGTCGAACCGGCACGCGGCGCCGAGCGCCCGTTCGGTGAAGGCGCGGCCGCCGATCCGGTCCCGGGCCTCGACGAGGGTGAAACTCTGCCCGGCCGCCCGCAGGAGGGCGGCGGCCGCGAGCCCCGCGGCCCCGGCGCCGACGACGACCACGGATCCGCCGCCGGCGCGGGCCCGGAGGGCCGGCATCGCCAGGAGGGGGGCGGCGAGCAGCGATCGACGGGTCGGTGTCATGGGCGCGCCCGCTCGGAACCGTCTCCGGAGGCGTCGCCTCCCGCGTCCGGACAGGGGCGGCGCGCTAGCCGCGCGCGCCCTGGGGACCCGAACGCTTCTCCATCATGGCCTTGACCTGCATCAGCTGGTCCCAGACCTGGCCCGGCGAGGTGCCGAAGAAGTCGAAGCCGGCGGCGATGCCCCAGTAGATGCCGAAGCAGATGAACGGCACGAGCACCCAGGCCAGCACCTCCTCGCCGCGGCGGCGCCGCTGGCGACGCCGGCGGCGCTCCTCGCGCCGGGTGAGCTTCTTGGGGGGCGCCGGCTGCGCGACGGGGGACAGGGGTCCCTCGTGCAGGTTGTCAGTCATCGGGCGCCTCCTCGCCGCGGCGCATGCGCGTCGCGGCGGTCATAGACCGGCGGCCCCCGAGTCCGGAAGGCCGCCGGCCGGCCTGCACACCATTAGGCGCGCACGAGTGGCACCTTCGGCACGGTCCGGACGCCGCCGCCCGAACCGCCGCCGCCGCCCTTGTTGTCCTTCGGCGTCTTCTTCCGGGCCGCGGTGCGGGGCTTGGCGCGCTTGTGGCGCTTGGCGGCGTTGGTCACGTCCTTCTCGGGCTTGGGCGTCACGGGACCCGCCGGGAAGTCGAAGCCCAGGCTGTCCTTGGCGCCGGCCTTGGCCTCGCCGTCCTCCGGCTTGCGGACGACCACGCGGACCGCGCCGCCGTCCTTGAGCTTGCCGAACAGGACCTCGTCGGCGAGCGGCGTCTTGATGGTCGACTGGATCAGCCGGGCCATCGGGCGCGCGCCCATCGCGTCGTCGTAGCCGTGCTCCACCAGCCAGTCCCGGGCCTCGTCGGAGAGCTCGATCGTGACGTTGCGGTCGGCGAGCTGCGCCTCGAGCTGGAGGACGAACTTGTCCACCACCTTCGCCACCACGTCCTTCGGCAGGTGGCCGAACGAGATGATCGCGTCGAGCCGGTTGCGGAATTCCGGCGCGAACAGCCGGTTGATCGCCTCGACGTCGTCGCCGGAGCGCTTCGACTGGGTGAAGCCGTAGGCCGCCTTGGCCAGGTCCGAGGCGCCCGCGTTCGACGTCATGATGATGATGACGTTGCGGAAATCGACCTGCTTGCCGTTGTGGTCGGTCAGCTTCCCGTGATCCATCACCTGCAGCAGGATGTTGAACAGGTCCGGATGCGCCTTCTCGATCTCGTCGAGGAGGAGCACGCAGTGCGGGTGCTGGTCGATCCCGTCGGTGAGCAGGCCGCCCTGGTCGAAGCCCACGTAGCCGGGGGGCGCGCCGATCAGGCGGCTCACCGTGTGGCGCTCCATGTACTCCGACATGTCGAAGCGCAGCATCTCGACGCCGAGCGAGGCGGCGAGCTGCTTGGCGGCCTCGGTCTTGCCGACGCCGGTCGGGCCCGCGAACAGGTACGAGCCGATCGGCTTGTCCGGGTCGCGCAGGCCGGCCCGGGCCAGCTTGATCGCCGAGGTCAGGGCCTCGATGGCGTTCGGCTGTCCGTAGACCACGCGCTTCAGGTTCTCGGTCAGGTGCTGGAGCACCACCGCGTCGTCCTTGGAGACGGTCTTCGGCGGGATCCGGGCCATCGTGGCGATGGTCGCCTCGATCTCCTTGATGCCGATGGTGCGCTTGCGGCGCGCCTCCGGCACCAGCATCTGCGAGGCGCCCGTCTCGTCGATCACGTCGATCGCCTTGTCGGGCAGCTTGCGGTCGTTGATGTAGCGGGCCGACAGCTCCACCGCGGCCTTCACGGCCTCGGTCGTGTACTTGAGCTTGTGGAACTCCTCGAAGTACGGCCGCAGGCCCTTCACGATCTCGATCGTGTCGGGGATCGACGGCTCGTTGACGTCGATCTTCTGGAAGCGCCGCACCAGGGCGCGGTCCTTCTCGAAGTACTGGCGGTACTCCTTGTAGGTGGTCGAGCCGATGCAGCGCAGCGTGCCGGAGGCGAGCGCCGGCTTGAGCAGGTTCGACGCGTCCATGGCCCCGCCCGAGGTCGCGCCGGCGCCGATCACCGTGTGGATCTCGTCGATGAACATGATCGCGTTCGGGTGCGCCTCGATCTCCTTCATGACCTGCTTGAGGCGCTCCTCGAAGTCGCCCCGGTAGCGGGTGCCGGCGAGCAGCGTGCCCATGTCGAGGGAGAAGACGGTCGCGTCGGCGAGCACCTCCGGCACCTCGTGCTGGATGATCTTGCGCGCCAGACCTTCGGCGATCGCGGTCTTGCCGACGCCGGGATCGCCGACCAGCAGCGGGTTGTTCTTCTGCCGGCGGCAGAGGACCTGGATCGTCCGCTGGACCTCGCTCTCGCGGCCGATCAGCGGGTCGATCTTGCCGTCGCGGGCCTTCTTGTTGAGGTTGACGCAGTAGGCGTCGAGCGCGTCGCCCTTCTTCTTGGCGCCGCGGGGATCGCCCTCGTCGCTCGGACGCTCGGACGCGCCCTCCTCGTCGGCGCCGCGCACGGGCTTCGCCTCGGAGGCGCCGGGCCGCTTGGCGATGCCGTGGCTGATGTAGTTGACCGCGTCGTAGCGGGTCATGTCCTGCTCCTGCAGGAAGTAGGCGGCGTGGCTCTCGCGCTCGGCGAAGATCGCCACCAGCACGTTGGCGCCGGTCACCTCCTCGCGGCCCGACGACTGGACGTGGATCACGGCGCGCTGGATCACGCGCTGGAACCCGGCCGTGGGCTTGGCGTCCTGCCGGCCATCGCCGGTGAGGTTGGAGAGCTCGGTGTCGACGTAGTCGACCAAGCTGCGCTTGAGCGTGTCGATCTCGACGTTGCAGGCGCGCATGACCGCGGCCGCATCTTGGTCATCCACCAGGGCGAGCAGGAGATGCTCCAGCGTCGCGTATTCGTGCCGGCGCTCCCCGGCGAGCGCCAGGGCGCGGTGGAGGGCTTGTTCTAGGCTGCGTGAGAAGCTTGGCAAAGCTGGCCTCTGTCCTTCGTGCCTACCGCGAGCGGCGCCTATTTCTTTTCCATAACGCACTGGAGAGGATGTTGGTGTTTGCGTGCGAAGTCCATGACCTGCGTCACCTTGGTCTCCGCCACCTCGTAGGTGAAGACCCCGCACTCGCCGACCCCGTTCTGATGCACGTGCATCATGATCTGGTAGGCGTCCTCGTGGCTCTTGTTGAAGAACCGCTCGACCACCAGGACCACGAACTCCATCGGCGTATAGTCGTCGTTCAGAAGGAGTACCCGGTACAGACTCGGCCGCTTGGTCCGCGGCTTCGTGCGCGTGATGATCGCGGTGTTGGACCGGTCGTCGCCCCCGGGCGTGCGCGAACCGGATGCCGTGACCGCGATACGCGCCGGCCGGTGCTCCCTGGTCGAACTCGCGGTGCCCTGCATAGGGACCTGTCTCATGTGCGTCGAACCGATCCCTTGCTCGGAGCGGGCGCCGCCGGCCCTCACGGCCGATCCTGATCCTGGCCTGCCGGGAGCAGCGCTCAGCTCCACGCCGTTTAATCTACAGACGGTGAGCCGACTTCGCCAGACGCCTGTGCGCACTTGTCCGCCCTGCACCGCGTGTCCCCGGCGCATGATGGCCGACCCGCTAGCGCGCCGGGCCGGGACGGGCCGCGGCCGGTGCCAGCGCCTTCGGCCGCAGGAACGCGCCGGTCAGGCCCAGCATCGCGTCGCCGGCGGCGGCCGAGCGAGCCGCGGCGCGCTCCCCGGCCCGCTGCAGGTACGCGGCCTGCACCGCCAGGATCTCGGTCGGGCTGCGCGCCACCGCCAGCGCCCCCCAGGTCGCCCCGAGGTCGTCGAGGGCCTTCTTGACCGAGTCGAGATACTCGATGCCGAGGGTCTGGGCCGCGCGGCTCGCGATCCCGAACCGCCGCAGGGGCGTCCCGAAGCCGGAGGCGACCGGGCTCAGGGGGAGGGCAGGGGGTTTCTGCATCGCCGATCTCCGGTCCGCCGCCGAGCCGGCCCGCCATCCGCGACCGACAGTTTCGGATCGCCGGGAGAGTGTGCGGCACGACAGCCAGCGTCAAGCTCGGGCCTGTAAGAGCGGCCGGCCGCAACCGGCACGGCATGGCCGACCGGCAACAGCGGGTCGGGAACGGTCGGTAAGCGGATGCCGGACCGGCACGATCCGGCACTCGCCGCGATCGCATTAACGGGCCTGTAACTGCACTTGCCTAACTCTCCACTGATGCAGCGGGGCCACGTGATCGGCGGAAGGCTCTGCAGGGGATACGACCGGCCAGATCCGGTCTCGCGAGGCAATCAGGCGTGATGCGTAGCGTAGTAGGCCGCTCCCGGACGATTCCAGCGCTCCCGGCCGCGATCCTGGCCGCCGCCGTCCTGACGGCCATGGCCTCACCGGCCGACGCCCGGCGCGGTCGGCACCACCACGCCCGCGCCGGCGGCGGCTACAACCCGCCCTACGCGGCGATGGTCGTGGACGTGAAGAGCGGCAAGACCTTGCACGCGGTGAACGAGGACGCCCTGCGGCACCCGGCCTCGATCACCAAGGTGATGACGCTCTACATGCTGTTCGAGCAGATGGAGCGGGGCAAGTTCGCCCTCGATTCCGACCTGACCATCTCGGCCCACGCCGCCGCCCAGGCGCCGTCCAAGCTCGGCCTGCGCCCCGGCCAGACCATCTCGGTCGAGGACGCCATCAAGGCGATCGTGACGAAGTCGGCGAACGACGTGGCCTGCGCCATCGGCGAGAACATCGCCGGCTCCGAGGAGCGCTTCGCCCAGATGATGACCGCGAAGGCCCACGCCCTCGGCATGAGCCGCACGCACTACGCCAACGCCTCGGGCCTGCCCGATCCGGACCAGCTGACCACCGCGCGTGACCTGACCGTGCTGGCCCGGGCGATCCAGGACCGGTTCCCGCACTACTACCGCTACTTCCAGACCCGGTCCTTCGCGTTCCGCGGCCGGGTGATCGGCAACCACAACCGCCTCCTGGGCAACGTCCAGGGCGTCGACGGGATCAAGACCGGCTACACGCGGGATTCCGGCTTCAACCTGATGACCGCGGCGAAGTCCGAGGGGCGCCAGATCGTGGCGATCGTGCTGGGCGGCAAGTCCGGCGCGAGCCGCGACCGGATCATGGCCGACCTCGTCCGCGCCAGCCTGCCGCGCGCCTATGCCGGCGCCCGGATCTCGGCGCCGGTCACCGAGGTCGCCGAGCGCGCCCGCCCGGCGGTCGTCGCCGACGCGGTCTCGCGGACCCGCACGCAGGTCGCCTCGGCGGACGACGAGGACGTCGAGACGACCGGCACCACCGGCGAGCCCCTCGACCTGTCCCCCGCCAAGACGACGACGCCGGGCGGCACCTGGAAGCCCGGCCCGCAGGGGATCCCGAAGGCGGCCCAGGCCTATGCCGGCGGCGGCAACGCCCAGCCGCCCTTCCCGGGCGCGTCCAAGTCCACGGCCCGGGTGGCCTCCCTCGAGCGCGACGAGCCGCCGAAGGCGGTCTCCGGCGCCCGCGTCGTCCCGACCGCCTGGGTGATCCAGCTCGGCGCCATGGACGACGAGTCCAAGGCCCGGACGATGCTCTCGGAAGCGCGCGCCAAGGTCGGCGGCAGCCTGTCGAAGGCCGCGCCCTACACGGTCAAGGTCGAGCACGGCGGCACCACGCTGTTCCGCGCCCGCTTCTCGGGCTTCTCCGAGCAGGATTCCGCCCAGGAGGCCTGCTCGGCCCTGAAGCGAAGCGGCTTCAGCTGCTTCGCCACCCGGAGCTGAGACCCGCGAGACCCGCCGGCGCGCCCGCGCGCCGCGTTTCGCGAGCCACCGGCGCGCCCGCGCGCCGGTTACGGAACGGCCGCGACCGAGTTCGTCCGCGGCCGACGATCGGTAACTCTCTGACAACGCGCGTGGAGTTCAGCGATGTCGGTTCAGAAGCCTGTCCCGGGCCGCGTTGACGCGCGCCGCGCCCTCGGCGCTGCCCCCCTGGTCGGGGTGGGCGCGCTTCATGAGAGACCGGTGGGCCGACCGGATCTCCTCAGCGGTCGCCCCGCGCTGAAGCCCCAGGATCTCGTACGCCTGCTCCTGCGTCATCGCCCCTGGATGCGGCGGACGGCGCGGCCGCGGGTCGCGATCGCCCTCAGCGTCTACACGCCATCCGGGCGACCGGCGGTCGAGATACGGCTCTAGCAGGGCGGCGCCGGCGGCGTCGCGGATCCGGCAGAGCCGCAGCAGCTCGACCACGGCCCCGGTGGGCATGCTGTCGAGCCACGCGCCGGCGCCCGGCCCCGCGATGACGCGGCCCGTGCGCAGGCTGCCGTCCGGGCGCACGAGGGCGTCGATCAGGACCGTGCGGAAGCGGCGGTCCTCCGGGTCGCGCGGGCCCTCGCCGGATCCCGGCCGGATCAGCCGGCGCAGCCGCGCGGTCATGGCGGCCTGGCCCTCGATCATCCAGACGCCGCTCAGCCCGAGCAGTGCCGCGAGGACGAAGTTCCCGCGCAGGAGTAGGAACCCGGCCGCGAGCAGCGCGAAGGCGCCGAAGGTCGGCAGACGCGCCCGCCCGAGGGCGGCACCGAGGCCAGCCCGGAGACCGCCGCGGAGCCTCCGGCCGAGGCCGCCCGAGTTCTTCGACAGCCACCACAGGGTCAGGCAGGCGAGCAGGCCGGCGAACAGCACCATCGCTCAGCGCCGCACGCCGTAGAGGGCGGACGCGCTCCCGCCGATCTGGATGCTCGTCCCGTCCCCGAGATCGAAGTGGCCCGGCCGGCGCGGCGTCGGCGGGCGCACGCTCGCGTCGCAGCCGGGCTGCGGCGGGAGACGCACGCCCTCGGGCAGGTTCTCCGGGCAGAGGCGCGCGCGCGTCGGCGCCTCGCCGGCCCGCGCGGCGGCGGCGAGGAGGATCAGGGTCAGGAGGAGGGCCGCGCGCGTCATCGCCGGTTCTCCGCGACCTCGGCGGTGGTGACGCGGACCTGCCGGATCCGGCCGTCGCGCTCCACCTTGAGGGTCACGCCGGCGCCGAGGCCGGCCTCCTCGATGGCCGCGGTCAGGTCCGCGAGGCGGTGGACCGGGCGATCGTTGGCCTCGACGATCACGTCGCCGAGGTCGCCGGTCTGCGGGTCGACGCCGCGCAGACCGGCCTGCGCGGCCGGGGAGCCGGGCAGCACCCGCACGATGACCACGCCGTCGATGCCGAGCCGCGCGGTGGCCGCCTCCTGGGCGGCGATGATGCCGATGCCGGGATTGCGCACGCGGCCGGCCTTGATCAGCTCCGGCACGATCCGGTTCACCACGTCGACGGGGATCGCGAAGCCGATGCCGGCGCTGGCGCCGGACGGTGACACGATGGCGGTGTTGACGCCGATCAGCCGGCCGGCGGAATCGAGGAGCGGGCCGCCGGAATTGCCCGGGTTGATCGCCGCGTCCGTCTGGATGACGCCGGACACTTCGCGGCCCTCGCTCGTCGGCATGCGGCGGCGCACGGCGCTGATGACCCCGGTGGTCAGCGTGTGGTCGAGGCCGAACGGGTTGCCGATGGCGAAGGCCGACTGCCCGACCTTGAGATCGGCCGAGGTGCCGATCGCCAGCGGCGGCGGCATGGTCCGCACCCGCCCCAATTGCAGGACCGCGAGGTCGTAGGACGGCGCCATCCCGACGAGGGTGGCGGGCACGACCTCGCCGTCGCTCATCCGGACCGAGACCGAGCCGCCGCTCCGCGCGGCGTTCTGCACGACGTGGGTGTTGGTGACGATGTGACCGGCGCCGTCCCACACGAAGCCGGTGCCGGTCTGCGTCCCGCCCTGCTCGCCGCCCTGGTCGTCGAGGTCGAGCAGGTCGCGGTTCTGCGCGGCGCCCTGCGCGAAAACGTGAACGACGGACGGGCTCGCGCGCTCGAACAGCGCGACCGTCGAGGACTCGGCCGGCGCCAGATCGCCGCGGGCCGTGATCGCCCGGGGCGTGTCGGCCGCGTAGAGCAGCGGCTGCAGGTAGGGCTGGGCGACGTAGAGCGCCAGCAGGACCAGGACCGCGGCGAGGACGATGCGCACGGTACGATCCGGCACGGGTGACTCCGAGAGAAGCGTAGGCAGGCCCCGACAGGCCGAGCCTTAAGTGCGCGTTCAGGATCGGGGCGTCAACACAGAGAGGCGCCGCCGCCGACAGGCCCCTGACGTGTTCTGGCGCACGTCGGCGACCGGCGCAGACTGGCTAACGGAATGGTCATCATTCAGGAGCCACAATTCTCGCAAGTCCAGGGCAGCTCAGTCGCGCTCAATACGGACATGGAACACCGAACCGCGCCCGAACTTGTGCCTCGGCACCGGATGCTGGTTTCGAGAACCGCCCGAATTGATCGCAAAGCTGCCGCAGAGATGCTTGCATTGACGCCCAGACCATCGATCGCCGCAGCCCCTCGGCAGAGCCCGGCGGCGGCGATCTGAACGGTCCAAAACGGTTCGGAAGGACGAGTACCCATGGAAACCGAAGCTCTGGAACGGCCCGCGGATCTGACGATCTGGCGCACCGCCCCGGCGACCGCCCCGCTGGCGCAGCCCGAGCGCTACCGGACCCTGCGGGAGGCGATCGCCGCCGCGGCCGGCGCCCTGGCCGACCCGGCCAAGCAGCCCTGGATCATCACCGAAGAGGGCGAGATCCTCTCGCCGAACTGGATCCGCACCTACCTGAACTGACGATCGATCTCCCGGAGAACGGGGATACCGGGGACGGCGGCGCGAAGCCCCGCCCCGGTGCCCCGCGGGCTCACTCCGCGGCGTCCGACTGGCGGAAGCCCTCGATCCCGACCTGATCGGGGTTGATCGCGTGCAGCGCCCGCCGGGCCGCCTCGAGCGGGTGCTCGGCCTCGATCCGGACCGAGGTCAGATCCGGGCTCTTGTAGACCGTCACGATCGTGTCCATCACCTCGGTCAGCGTCGTGCGCTTGTCCTCGGGGGCGGCGATCAGCAGCTGCAGCCCCCAGGCGCGGTAGAGATCGACCAGCGCCTGGCTGTTGCGCACGTCGAGCTTCGAGAACGCCTCGTCGAGCAGGCACAGGCCGAGCCCCGGATTCTCGTCGCCCGGCCGGTCGCCCGGGTAGTAGGCGCTGGCGAGCGACGCGGCGATCGCCACGTAGAACGGCGCCTGCGCCTCGCCGCCGGAGCCGCGCAGCGCCCGGGCCGACATCGTGGTGCGGTTGCCCGCCCGGTCGCGCATGCCGATCTCGTAGACGAAGTAGTTGCGGTAATCGGCGAGCCGCGCCGCGTCGTCCGCGCCGGCGATCAGCGCGGTGATCTCCTCGAGCGCGGCCGCCATCGGCCCCTCCGCCTCGCCGGCGAGCAGCGCCTGCGCGGCCTCGGGCGAGCGGGCGGTCTCGGTGGCCAGCGCGTGGACGGCGGCGTAGCGGCGGTCCACCGCCGCCTCGAACGCGTAGGTCTGGCCGGTGAAGCTGCGCGCCGAGAGCCGCTCGTTCAGGGCCGCGAGCCGGGCATGGACCCGCTCGAACCGGTCGGCGAGGCGCGTCAGCAGGTCCTCGGTCATGAGGCGGCGCATCTCGGACTCGGCCCGCTCGGCCTGCGCCCGGTAGCGGCGCAGCTCGTGCCCCTCGACCGCCTCGTATTCCCGGCGCACCCAGGCGAAGCCGTCGATCGCCGGGGCGTCGCCCGAGGCGAGGGGGTTCTCGACCCGCCAGGCGGCGCAGGCCTCCGCCAGCTCGCGCTCGGCGATGCGCCCGTGCGAGCGGGCGGCCTCGGCGGAATCCCGGGCGAGGCCGCGCTCGGCGCTCACCCGCGCCCCGGCCGCCTTGGCGTCGAGGCCGGCGAGCGCCCGCCGCGCCTCGGCGACCGCGCCGAGGTCGAAGGGCTCGGCGCGGGCGAGGCGCACCCGCGCCGCGTCGCCCGCGCTCAGCTGGCGCAGGGCCGCGCGGCGGGCCGACAGGGCGGCGCGGACGGCCTCGCGCACCGGCCCCAGACGGGCGCGCAGGGCCGCCTCGTCGGCGAGCAGGCGGTCGAGCTTCGGCTCCAGCTCCTCCGACAATTCCCGCAGGTAGCCGACCCGCTCGGTGGTCAGCGCGGCGATCTCGGCGGCGAGCCCGGCCGTGTCGCGCTTCTCGATGCCCTCCCGCTCGGTCTGGAGCGTGCGCCGCCGCCCCTCCAGCCCGTCGAGCTCGGCCCGCAGCGCATCCACCGCGTCGAGGCCCCGGGCGACGCGGGCCCGGATCGCGGCGGCCGTCCGGGCGGCCTCGCGCAGGACCGCGGCCTCGCCGCGCAGGCGCCGCGCCTCCGCGACGGCGATCTCGTGGGCGCGGCGGCTGTCGGCGGTCGGCCCGCGATGGCCGCGGGTCATCAGCAGGTCGACGCTGCGGGTGACCGTGTAGGCCATGCCGGCCGTGGTCCGGCCGCTCGGCGCCACGGCCCGGGACAGGCGCGCCAGTTCGGCATCGTCCCGGGCGAGGTCGTAGCCGCCGAGCCGCACGCCGAGGAACGCCTCGGCGTGGGGGTCGCTGGTCTCGATCACGGTGAGCGGACCGTCGTCGTAGCGGCGGGCGCGCTGCTTGGCGGTGTCGGTGGTCTTGACCAGGATGCAGCGGCTGAAGCGGTCGCGGCCGGATTGCAGCACGCCGAGCGCCTCGCTCAGCCGGTCCGGGGCGACCACCAGGGCCTCGCGGGCGCGCCCGAGCAGCCCTTCGAGCGCCGGCCCCCAGGTCGGGTCGACGATCTCGGCCAATTCGCAGATCGGCAGCGCGTCGATCCCGCGCCGCTCCAGCTCGCCGCGGAACGCCACCGTGTCGGAGGACAGCCGCGCCGCCGGGCCGCCGCCGGTGCGCGGCGCCGTGCGCTCGGCCTCGCTCTCCTGCGCGCGGGCCTTGAGCGCCGCGTCCTCGGCGGCCCGCTCCAGGGCCTCGTCGAAGTCGGGCAGGCGCGCCAGCCCGTCGGCCAGCTCGGCCAGCGTGCCGTCGGGGCGCAGGATCTCCTCGGGCGAGGCGTCGCGGCGCAGGCCCGCCCGGGCGCAGGCCTCGGCGAGGCGGGCCGCCTGCGGGCAGCTCTGCCGCAGGATCGGGGCGACCGGCTGGAGCTTGGCCATCTGCCCGACGAGGGCGACGAGGTCGCCGATCCGGCCGATCAGCTCCTTGCGGTCGCGCTCCAACATGGACAGGCCGAGCGTCGAGGCCGCGAGCCGGCCCTCGGCGGCGCCCGCCGCGGCCAGCGCCTTCTTCTCGGCGATCTCGCCGTCGATCTCGCGGACGTAGCCGCGGCTCGCCGCGACGCGCTCGCGGGCGATGCGCAGGGTGTCGGCGCCCTCGCGGAGGCGGCCCCGGACGGCGATGAGGTCGAGGCTGCGGCGGCGCAGGTCGGCGCTGGCCGCCCGCAGCTCGTGCGTCGCGGCGGCGAGGACCGCTTCGCCCCAGGCCTCGTAGCGGTCGCGCAGGCGCCGCAGGCGCCCGAGCCGGGTCTCCAGCTCGGCGATGGTCTCCCGGAGGCGCCGCCAGTTGGCGATGGAGTGGCGCACGCGCTCGACGTCGAGGGGCTCCGGCTCGAGCACGAAGGCGCGCACGAAGGCGCTGGTGTCGAAGATCGGCTTGAACGCCACCGCGTTGGCGAAGCTGCGCAGGAAGTGGCGCGGCTCCGGCGCCGGCGCGCCCTCGCGCAGGGTCGCCAGCACGTCGGCCGTGAAGCGCTCGCCGGAGGTGCGGTACTCGGTGAAGCTCGACGCGCGGGCGCGCAGCTCCGCGGCGATCTCGCTCCAGGGCGCCGTGTAGGTGCCGCCGGGGGCGGTGCGGGCGTAGTCGGAGACCTCGAACCTGTGCCCGACCGCGATGAAGCGCGACAGCACGGTCTCCTTCGGCTCGGCGGCCCGGGCCGCCAGGGCGAGGCCGACCGAGACCACGCGGCCGGAATCGGGGTTCTCGAAGACCAGCACCAGCACGGTCTCGCAGGATTCCCGCGTCGGGCGGCCGCCCTCCGCCGGGTCGCTGATCCAGCCCAGGCAGTAGTCGCGCACGGTGCGGGCGCTGCGGCCGGAGGCCGAGGCGTTGAGGGCGAGGCGGCTGGCGTTGTTGCCGGCCAGCACCGTGCCGACCGCGTCGAAGATCGTCGACTTCCCGGCGCCGGTCGGCCCGACCAGCGCCGCGGCGCCGCGCAGGCGGATCTGCTCGCGGCGGATCAGGTACCAGTTCGAGATGGCGATGTCGGTGAGGACGTACACGGTGTCGGTGGGTCGGGTCGGTGGCGAGGAATGAGCGGCCCAGTTGGCCGGACTCGGCCGCGTATGCAAGCCGACACACGCGAACCCGTGAAGCCTGATCCTACCTCAGGTTATAACCCTGTTAGCACAAACTGTTCATGTCCTGCGGGTCTCGCCCGCACGACCGGAACCGACCGATGCGTCTCAGTCTCAAAGCAAAACTCAGCGGCCTCTTCGCCCTCCTGCTCCTGGCGGCGATCGTTCAGGGCGGCGTGACCCTCTACAAGATGCAGGCGGTCGACCAGCGGCTCGCGGAGCTGATCGACAACGCCGTGCCGTCGATCAACGAGGCCCAGGCGATCAACGCCCTCGTGATGCGCTCGCGACTGTGGCAGTTCCGCTACGTGACGGCGGATACCGACGCCGAGCGCGAGACCAGCCTGAAGAACGCCGACGAGATGATGCGGAACCGCCAGGCGAAGGCCGAGGCGTACCGCAGCCTGGTGGCGTCGAAGGAGGAGCAGGGGATCTACGACGACCTGCTCGCCAAGCTGGCGGTGCAGCAGGCCGACTGGACGCGTCTGCGCGCCTTCCCGGCCGACCAGCACGACCAGGCACTCGCCTATTTCCGCGGGCCGATGAACGCCAACTACCTCGCGGCCTCCAGCGCGACCCGCGCCCTCGCCGACCTGAACATCCGGAACGGCGAGGCGGCCGGGCGCGCGGCCCGCGACAGCCAGGCCGACGCGGTCCGGACGACCGTCGTGAGCCTGCTCGTCAGCCTCGTCATCGCGCTCGGCGCCATGCTGTACGCCTTCACGGGCGTGTCGCGGCCGCTTTCCGGGATGACGCTGTCCATGCGGCGGCTCGCCGACGGCGACACCCAGGCCGAGATCCCCTACGCGGCGCGGCGGGACGAGATCGGCGCCATGTCGGCGACCGTCGCGGTGTTCCGGGAGAACCTGCTGCACGCCCGCGCCCTCGAGGCCGAGACCGCGCAGGCCCGTGCCGGCGCCGAGGCGCAGCGCCGGCAGGCGACGCGCGAACTCGCCGACCGGTTCGAATCCGCCATCGGCGGCATCGTCGGCTCGGTGACGTCGGCGGCGACGCAGCTCCAGTCCACGGCCCAGAGCCTCACCGCGACGGCGACGCAGACGGCCGGCCAGTCCACCAGCGCGGCGGCCGCCGCCGAGGAGGCCTCCTCCAACGTCACCACGGTCGCGGCGGCGGCCGAGGAGCTGGGCTCCTCGGTCAACGAGATCGGACGCCAGGTCGGCTCCTCGGCGGACCTGGCGCAGGCCGCCGTCCGCGAGGCGGCCGCCACGGCCGACCTCGTCCAGGCCCTGAGCACCGGCGCGCGCCGGGTCGGCGAAGTGGTCGACCTGATCTCGGCGATCGCCAGCCAGACCAACCTGCTGGCGCTGAACGCCACGATCGAGGCGGCCCGGGCCGGCGTCGCCGGCCGCGGCTTCGCGGTCGTCGCCACCGAGGTGAAGGCGCTGGCCGACCAGACCGCCAAGGCGACGGCCGAGATCTCGGCCCAGATCGCGCAGATCCAGGGCTCGACCGGCCAGGCCGTCCAGGCCATCGACGGCATCGCCGGCCGCATCCGCGAGATCAGCGGCATGGCCAACTCCATCGCGGCGGCGGTGGAGGAGCAGGGCGCGGCCACGCAGGAGATCGTCCGCAACGTCGCCGAGGCCGCGACCGGGACCGAGTCGGTGACCGTCAATGTCAGCGGCGTCGCCGGCGCCGCGGAGGAGACCGGCGCGGCCGCCGCGCAGGTCCTGGCCTCGGCCTCCGAGATGGCCCGCCAGGCGGCCCATCTCGGCAGCGAGGTCGAGCACTTCCTGGCGACGGTCCGGGCGGCCTGAGCGCGGTCACGTGGGTTCGGCCGCACGTCGCGGTTGACGTATCTCACGCCGTCATCGCGAGCGCAGCGAAGTGACCCAGGGCAGCGCGACGCCGGCAATCGTGGCGCCGGCTGGATTGCTTCGCTCCGCTCGCAAAGACGGCGCCGAACTGGTCGACCGGACGGCGGAATCAGGCCTCGCCGGCCTCGGACCACGCCCGCAGGCGCTCCATCCAGGCGTCGGAGGCCAGCACCGTCAGCCCCGGCAGGAGCGACAGCGGCGTGACCCGCTCGACCCGGTCGCGCTCGCCGAGGCGCAGGCCGCCGCGCTTGGCGTAGAGGCGCAGGATGTCGGCGAGCCGGCCCTCCTCGGGGGGCTCGTTGCGCGCCACGGCGCGGATCTTCTCGACGATCTCGTCGGTGGTGCAGTCGACGATCCCGTCCGTTCCGGCCCGGTGGTCGCGCAGGCCCTCCTCGTAGAGGAGCCGGAGCGCCAGCAGCACCAGGGTCTCGTCCTTGCGCAGGCGCTCCGAGACGATGTCGTGGCGCGGGGCGTCGGCGGCCGGGCTCAGCGAGACCATCTGGTCGCGGTGCGACACGGTCAGCGCGTAGCCGAGGCAGGCGAAGTAGTCGGTGAAGAACGGCGCGTAGTGCCGGGCGAGCTCGTAGGAGCGGCCGATGCCCTGCGTCTCGGCGTAGATCACCTGCCCCTTCAGCAGCACCTGGAGGGCGCGGCACAGCTCCTCGGCGTCCGGCGCCCGGGCGCCGGGCGGCGGCGGCTCGTCGCCGTCGATGATCGCGCGGAAGCCCTCAAGCACGGGGACGGCGCTCCAGCAGGAAATCCGGGCAGTCCAGCCAGCCGTTGACCACGCGCTCGGGCAGCCGGGTCAGGGCGTAGCGCGCGCCGAGCTTGGCGTCGAACAGCACGTCGATCTCGCGCAGGCGCTGGAACACGATGAAGTCGTCGACGCCCGCGATGGCGATCTGCGACCCGCGCAGCCGCACCGCCTTGCCGAGCCGGGCCTCCACGAAGGCGCTCATGCTCTCGGGCGTCACGGTGGTGCGGCGCCGGAACTCCGCCTTGGCGGCCGCGAAGGCGTCGACCACGGGGTCGTCCTCGATGTCGGGCAGCGGCTCCATGTCGATGGCCGACTTGCGGGCGCGCGGCGCCTGGAGATGCGCGTGCCCGATCGGCGGCCGCAGCAGCGAGACGTCGCCCGGCACCTCGGGGGCGATCTCCGCTTCCCCGACGGCGCGCAGCATCGCGGCGACGCGCTCGACGCCGCTCGGGTCCGGGCGGTCCATCACGTGCAGCGCGGAGGCGATCCGGCGCTCCAGGCGCGCCACCACGGCGTCGACGGCGTCGAGGTGGTTGTCGAGGCCCTCGAAGACCGCGAGGATCTGGGCGAGATCCGCCCGGACGGCCCGCTGCGCCGTGTCGAGATCGGCGCTCCGCCCCTCGCGGATCAGGCCCTCGGCCAGGGCCCGGACCGTGAGGGCGTCGCGCAGCGCCCGGCCGGCCTCGCGCACCACGCTGGCGCGGAAGCGGAACGGGTTGAAGCGGGTGTGCAGCGTCCGGTAGTCGCTGATCAGGTGGCGCTCGACGAAATCCTCGAAGAACAGCCGGAAGGTCTTGGCGCGGTCGGGCTCGCGCAGGATGCGCTCCTCGACCTTGCGCATGCCGGCCGCGAGGCCGCGCACGTGGGACAGGAAGGCGGCCGCGCCCCGCGCGGCGTTGGACAGCGCCTCGGATCGGTTCGCCGGGTCCGACAGGGCGCTCTCAAGCCCGCCCAGCACCTCCAGGACGGCGCCCCCGTAGGAGCGGGTCTCGCCCCGTTCCAGCCGCGACAGCTCCTCCAGGAGGAGGCGGGCCTCGGGGTCGAACTCCGCGACCGGGACGTAGCGCTCGCGGCGCTCGATCAGCCAGCCGGTGTCGAGGAGGCGCCGGTAGAGCGCCGTGCGGCGCTCGGCCGGGTCGGCCGAGATCGGCTCGTCGCCGCTGACCTCGGGGTCGCTCCAGCCGGCGGCGAAGTCGCCGATCTCGGCCAGGAGCTCGGCCTTGCGCACCGGCTCGGCCCCGAGGACGCGCCGGTGCAGGTGCAGGAGCAGGGCCGCGTTGAAGCCGCGGCTCGGCGAGGCCAGCGGCTTGAACAGCTCGTCGGACAGCTGCGCGAACAGCATCGTGTCGAAATTCCTGCCGTCGCGCAGCCGTGCCGCTTACTTCGCGCCGAGGAGCTCGACGTCGAAGATCAGCGTGGCGTTCGGCGGGATCACGCCGCCGGCGCCGCGGGCGCCGTAGCCGAGCTGCGGCGGGATGATCAGGGTGCGCTTGCCGCCGGTCTTCATGGTGGCGACGCCCTCGTCCCAGCCCTTGATCACCTGGCCGGCGCCGAGGGGGAAGCTGAAGGGCTGGTTGCGGTCGCGGGACGAGTCGAACTTCTTGCCCTTCTTGCCGCCCTCGTCGAGCCAGCCGGTGTACTGGACGGTGACCGTCTGGCCGGCCTTCGGCTCGGGCCCGGTGCCGACGACCTCGTCCTGATACTTGAGGCCCGACGGGGTGGTCACGGTCTCGGCATTGGCGGCTGTGGTCATGGCGATCAACGCGGCTCCGAAGAGGGGGGACAGGCGAGGCATGGTTTCTCCCTGGAGCCGGCGCCGTGCGCGCCGGCCGTCGGGAGGCCTTCTATCGCCTCGGACCCGTCCAGGCCAGGGAGGCGGCCGGCGGCGCCCCCAAAGGGCGCCCCACGGCGCGTTTGGAGGCGCGCTTGGGGGCGCGCTCAGGCGGCCCGGACGCCGTCGAGGAAGCGGCCGACCTCTTCGGTCAGGTGCGCGGCCTGGGCCGACAGGGCGGCGGCGGCACCCAGAACCTCGCCCGCCGCCGCCTCGGTCGCGCCGGAGGCCGCGGCGACGCCGGCGACGTGGCCGGTGACCGCAGCCGCGCCCTGCGCCGCCTGGCCGACGTTGCGGACGATCTCGCGGGTCGCCGCGCCCTGCTGCTCCACCGCCGCCGCGATCGTGGTCGCCACGCCGTCGATGTCCCGGATCCGGGCCGTGATCGTCCCGATCGCCGCGACGGCCTGGCCGGTCGAGGCCTGCACCCGCCCGATCTGGCCCGCGATCTCTTCCGTGGCCCGGGCGGTCTGCTCGGCCAGCGCCTTCACCTCCGTGGCCACCACCGCGAAGCCGCGCCCGGCCGCGCCCGCGCGCGCCGCCTCGATCGTGGCGTTGAGCGCCAGCAGGTTGGTCTGGCCCGCGATGGTCGAGATCAGCCCGACCACGTCGCCGATCCGCGCCACGGCCTCGCTCAGGTCCCGGACCAGCGCGCCGGTCCGGTCGGCCTCCGCGACCGCCGCCCGCGCGAGGCCGGCCGAGCCGTCGACCTGCCGGCCGATCTCCTGCACGGAGGCGCCGAGTTCCTCGGCCGCCGCCGCCACGGTGCCGACGTTGCTGGCCGCCTCCTCGGCCGCGGCCGCGACGGTGGTCGACTGCCCCGCGGTCTCGGCCGCGGTCTCCGTCATGCCGCGGGCCGTGGCCTGCAGGCCGGCCGCCGCGGTCGAGACCTGCGCGACGATCCCGCCGACGGCGTCGGCGAACCGGTCGGCGACCTGCCGCATCGCGAGGCCGCGCTGACGCGCCGCGTCCTGCCGGGCCGCCTCGGCCTC
>NZ_FOMM01000061.1:0-4956 GCF_900112625.1 Methylobacterium sp. 13MFTsu3.1M2 | reverse complement strand
CCTAGAGCGGCATCCGATCAGGTTGCGTCGTATCCTGCAGCGGCAAGGTAGGCTCGACATTCAGCTGGCGCGAAGCGGGTTAGGCTGCGCCGTATGGCATCCCAAAGGTCTGGGATAGTTCGTGCCGCCGCACTGCGCAGCAGTGCCTTCAGCTTCGCGAAGACCATCTCGATCGGGTTGAAGTCGGGCGAGTAGGCCGGGAGGTAGAGCAGCCGGGCTCCCACCGCCTCTATCCGCTCGCGGACGCCGCTGACCTTGTGGGCCGGCAGGTTGTCCATGACGACCGTGTCGCCGGGCTGGAGCGTTGGAGCGAGCACGTCGGCCACGTAGGTGCGGAAGGCCTGCCCGTTCATGGCACCGTCCAGCAGCCAGGGTGCGGTGATGCCGCTGGTGCGCAGACCCGCCGTGACGGTGGTGGTTTTCCAGTGACCCTGCGGCACGCTCATCCGGCAGCGTTCGCCCCTTGGAGCGCGCCCGTAGCGCCGGGCCATGGCGGTGTTGGCTGCGGTCTCGTCGATGAACACGAGGTGATCCGGGTCGAGGTCGAGTTGGCCCTCAAACCACGCCTCGCGCGCAGCTCTCACGTCCTCCCGGTCCTGCTCGGCCGCGTGCCCCGTACTTTTTTTCGCGAGATGCCGTGGTGGACTTGCTTCAGTTCAGTGGAGAGCGGTTTGGTGGGCGATACCCTTCTCGAACTGGGTGGGGCTTTTGAAGCCCAGCGCCGAGTGACGGCGGCAGGGATTGTAGAAGCCATCGATGTAACGGGCCAGCGCGATGGTGGCCTCGGCTCGCGTCTGGAACGCGGTGCGCCAGACCAACTCGCTCTTCAGTGTCTTGAAGAACGTCTCGACCATCGCGTTATCATAACAATTTCCCTTGCCAGACATCGAGATTACGATGCCATGCCCTCGTAGTTCTGCCTGATACTCATTCGAACAATACTGACTGCCGTGGTCGGAATGGTGCAATAAACCTGGTCCGGGCCGTCGGACGACAAGGGCACGTCGCAGCGCGGTCAGCGCGAGTTCCTTGTGAAGCCGGTCGCCCGCCGCCCAGCCCACGACCCGTCGGGAGTACAGATCGAGGACCACCGCCAGGTACAACCAGCCCTCCCGCGTCCAGATGTAGGAGATGTCGCTTCCCCACTTGCGATCCGGCCCGGCCGCCGTGAAGTCCTGGTCGAGGTGGTTGGGCGCGACTGGAAAGGCGTGGCCGCTGTCCGTCGTGCGCCGGAAGCGGCGCGGCTGGCGGGCTTTGAGCCCGTTCTCCCGCATCAGCCGGGCCACGCGCCGCCGGCCTGCCGCCAGGCCCTGCTCGCGCAGCTCGTGGGTCATGCGCGGGCTGCCATACGTCTCGTGCGAGAGCGTGAAGGCGGATCGGACGTGGGCAAGCAGCACGAGATCCTCGCGCTGCCGCGTCGAGGCCGGGCGGTTTTTCCAGGCGAAATAGCCGCTCGGACTGACGTCGAGGACCTTGCACAGGCGCGCGACCGGGAAGTCCTTCTTCGCCGCGTCGATGAGGCGGAACCTCATCGACTTCCCTCCTTGGCGAAAAAAGCCGTGGCCCGCTTCAGGATCTCCCGCTCCTGGCGCAGCACCTCGTTCTCGCGGCGCAGACGCTTGAGCTCGGCGGCCATGTCCTCCTGCCGGTCGGTCGGTGGGTTGTCCATCTCCCGCTCACGTCGACCGTCAATCCAGTTGCGCAGCGTCGAGAGCCCGACGCCGAGATCGGCGGCGACCTCGCGGCGGGACCGCCCACTCGCCTGCGCCAATCGCACCGCCTCAGCACGAAACTCAGGGGTAAAGGTCTGCTTCCGGTCTGCCATCGGAACCCTCCTCCTTCAGGAAAAGAGCTCTCCACTTTCTCGAGGCAAGTCCAGCTCGGAGATGCCCATCCGGCGCAGCACCTCCGCGACTGGTGTCCCGGTCTCGGCCTGCTTCAGCGCGAAGGCGATCTGCTCTTCGGTGTACCTGCTCTTCTTCACGGTTCTGCTCCTCCCCTCAGGGGCTCACGAAACCGGAAAACTCGCACTCACGCCGGACCAAAGCGATGGGAGGACGTCAGCATGGCATCCGCGCCCTGGCGGGGCGTCGGTTCCGGCCCTGTACAACCGACAGCCGTCACGATCTACCCATCGCGCCCACCCTCCTTAAGCAGGACTTCTCAGCCGCGCGACCCGACACGGTCTGGCTGGCCGATATCACCTACCTGCCGACCGGCGAGGGCTGGCTGTAATTGGCCGCCGTCCTCGATCTGGCCACGCGCAAGATCGTCGGTTGGTCGATGCGCGATCACATGCGCGCCGAGCTGAGCGTAGCAGCATCGATGATGGCCGCCCAGCGGCAGCGGCCGGCCGCCGGGCTCATCTGTCACTCGGATCGCGGCAGCCAGTACGCGGCCGAGGCCTACCGGAGACAGCTCTCCGGCACGGGGGCGAAGCCGTCGATGAGCCGCACGGCTTGGGGCTCACGATAATGCCCCGATGGAGAGCTTCTTCCACACGCTCAAGGTCGAGCTCGTCCATCAGCGACAATGGGCGACCCGAGATGAAGCGCGGCGCGATCTGTTCGCCTACATCGAGGGCTACTACAATCGGCAACGCATCCACTCGGCACTCAGCTATCTCACGCCCGAGCAAGCCGAGAGGACCTCGAAATGATCTCCCTGTTTCTGCGACACCGAGGAAGGATCATTGCGTTGTTGCTAATTTGCAACGGACAAGCGCACCAGCCTCTGTCGCCGACCGCACACCAGCTACGCATCACGAGAAATTTCGAGAAAACTTAGTAGACGCCCCATAAATTGAGCGATGATTACAATATGAAACTTGCCCCCGGCGAAGTTTATAGCGTTTCATTGACTGCGTTTCCACATAATAGCGCGGTTTAATGCAGCCTGTTATCAGTTTGTAAATCAAGATGATCTTAGAACAACTCGAACTTGACGGAGAAGGCGGTAGAGTTGTAGCAGCCGGGCATCATCGGGACGGGACGGGTTCATGACGGCCAAGCGAGCGCTGATCACGGGAGTGACGGGCCAGGACGGCGCGTATCTGGCGCAGCTGCTCCTGCAGAAGGGCTACGCCGTCACCGGCATCGTGCGGCGCTCCAGCCACGCCGGCGTTTTCGACCACCGGTTGAAGTGGCTCGGCATCACCGACGATGTCGAGCTGGTCGACGGCAACCTGCTCGACCAGTCCGCCCTGCTGCGCATCGTCCAGGCCACGAAGCCCGACGAGATCTACAACCTTGCGGCCCAGTCGTTCGTGACCTCGTCCTGGCAGCAGCCGCTGCTCACCGGGCAGGTGACCGGCCTCGGCGCCGTGCACATGCTCGAATGCCTGCGCTCGGCGGCGCCCCAGGCGCGCTACTACCAGGCCTCGACCTCGGAGATGTTCGGCCTGATCCAGGAGGCCAAGCAGAGCGAGTCGACGCCGTTCTACCCGCGCTCGCCCTACGGCGTGGCCAAGCTGTACGCGCACTGGATGACGATCAACTACCGCGAGAGCTTCGGGCTGCACGCGTCGAACGGCATCCTGTTCAACCACGAGAGCCCGCTGCGCGGCGTCGAGTTCGTGACCCGCAAGGTCACCGACGCGGTGGCGCGGATCAAGCTCGGGAAGCAGAAGGAGCTGCGGCTCGGCAACATCGACGCCAAGCGCGACTGGGGCCACGCCCGGGACTACGTGAAGGCGATGTGGCTGATGCTGCAGCAGGACCGCCCGGACGACTACGTCATCGCCACCGGCCGGACCACGACGGTGCGCGACATGTGCGAGATCGCGTTCAAGCATGTCGGCCTAAAGGTGGACGACCACCTGATCGTCGACCCGGCGCTGTTCCGCCCGGCGGAGGTCGAGGTGCTGCTGGGCAACCCCGCCAAGGCCAAGGCGACCTTCGGCTGGGAGGCCGAGACCAGCCTGGAGGCGCTGATCACCGAGATGGTCGATGCCGACATCAAGCGCCTCAGCGCCAACGCCTGAAGTGGAAATAACCTGAGTGCGGTCCGCTGCTGGCCGCCGCAGCAGACGTCCGATAAAATGCGAGTCCAACGTGGCTGACCATAAACAGACCGTAATGCCCGTCATCCTGTGCGGTGGGACGGGGACGCGGCTGTGGCCGGCATCGCGGGAGAGCATGCCCAAGCAGTTCGCCCGTCTGGTCGACGCCGAGCGCTCGACCTTCCAGGCAACGCTGGCGCGGGTGTCGGACGCCACCGTCTTCGCCACGCCCACCGTCATCGCCTCGGCCGAGGCCCGCTTCATCGTCGCCGAGCAGCGCGACCAGCTCGGTCTCTCCGCCGACATCCTGCTCGAGCCGCAGGGCCGCGACTCCGCCGCCGCCGTGGCGGTGGCGGCGCTGCACGCCGCCGCCAGCGACCCACAGGCCGTGGTGCTGATCATGGCGGCCGATCACGTCGTGCCCGACACGGCGGCCTTCGTGGACGCCGTGCGGCGCGCGGCCGCCGGCGCCCAGGCCGGCTACACGATGACGCTCGGCATCGAGCCCGACCGGCCGGCCACCGATTACGGCTACATCCGCCGCGGCGAGCCGATCGCCGAGGCTCCGGGCGCGGCCCGCGTCGCCCGCTTCGTCGAGAAACCCGACCGGGCCGGCGCCGAAGCGCTGATCACCGACGGCGCCCTGTGGAACTCGGGCTACTTCCTGTTCCGCGCCGACCTGATGCTGGCCGAGCTGGAGGCGTTCGTCCCCGAGGTGCTGGCGGCCGCGCGCGCGGCCCTGGAGGCGGCGGTGACCGACCTCGACTTCGTGCGCCTCGACGCGGCGGCCTTCGCCCAGGCGCCCAAGATCTCGATCGACTACGCGGTGATGGAGCGGACCGCCCGGGCCGGCGTGCTGCCGGTGTCGTTCGCGTGGTCGGATGTCGGCACCTGGGACGCGGTCTGGCAGGTGCTGGACCACGACGAGGCCGGCAACGCCGTGCGCGGCCGGGTGT